>CAZPED010000078.1:0-10006 GCA_964585335.1 uncultured Planctomycetaceae bacterium
GCCAGCGGCGCGACTGCTGACCGAGACACGTATACGCTCGAGGTCGCTGATCCGCCCGCCGGAATCACGGCAATGCGCATCGAGGTGTTGCCGCACGATTCGTTGCCCAAGAAGGGGCCGGGTCGCGCTGCGAATGGCAACTTCGTGCTCACCGAGTTGACCGCCACGCTCAAGGCGGTCGACGCTGAGACCGGGCTTCGCTTTACCGAGGCTGAAGCCAGCCACGAGCAATCCAGCCACGCCGAGGCCAATCCCTATGGCAAATGGGCGGTGGCCGCGGCCATCGATGCCGACACGAAAGGAGCCAACTGGGGCTGGGCGATTCTCGACCAGGCCGGCCGGCCCAACCAGGCGGTGTTTCAAACCGACGGCGAGCTTGCCGGGGGGGCCGGAACATCACTTCGACTGGTAATCGCCCAGAATCACGAAACCAGCGGACACACGCTGGGACGTTTCCGCGTATCGGTGACAACCGCCCCGCGCCCAGTCCGACTAGCCAACACGCCTCCAGATGAAATCGCGGTGCTACTAGCGGTGCCGGCCGAGATGCGTACCGATCAGCAGCGGCAGCAGATGAAGCAGCACTTTCGAGGGCATACTCCCCTGCTGCAAGCGCAGCGCGAGCGACTTAAGAAGCTGGAAGACTCGCGCGGCGAGCTGGACCGCGCTATTCCGACCACGCTGGTAACCGTGGCCGTCGCGCCGCGTCCGATCCGCGTGCTCGCGCGCGGCAATTGGATGGACGACAAGGGTGAAATCGTCGAGCCGGCCGTGCCGGCCATTCTGCCCCAGCCCGAAAGTCAGTCGCAACGGCTAACGCGGCTTGACCTGGCACGCTGGCTCACCGCGCCCGAGAACCCGCTAGTAGCGCGGGTGTTGGTAAATCGCCTTTGGAAGCTGATGTTCGGTGCCGGCCTGTCGCGCCGCGTTGACGACCTTGGGTCGCAAGGCGACTGGCCCAGCCACCCGGAGTTGCTCGACTACCTGGCCGGTCAGCTCATCGATTCAGGCTGGGACGTGAAGCGTCTGATCAAACAGATGGTCATGTCCCGTGCCTATCGGCAGTCGTCGGTTGGCACGCCCGAGTCGTTGGCTGCCGACCCTGACAACCGCTGGCTGTCGCGGCAGGGGCGGTTCCGCCTCGAGGCCGAGTTCGTGCGCGACAACGCGTTGGCCGTTAGCGGCTTGCTCGTCGAGCAAGTGGGCGGTCCCAGCGTCAATCCGTATCAACCGCCCGGCTATTGGGCCTACTTGAACTTCCCGGCCCGCGAATGGCAAAACGGCCAGGGAGCCGAGCTCTATCGTCGCGGTTTGTACACCCACTGGCAGCGGCAGTACCTGCATCCGAGCTTGTTGGCCTTCGATGCTCCCAGCCGCGAGGAATGCGCCGCCGACCGGCCGCGGTCGAACACCCCGCTGCAATCGCTGGCGCTATTGAACGACCCCAGCTACGTTGAAGCTGCCCGCGGGTTTGCCGAGTTGGTGATCGCCTCGGCCGGCAGTGATCCGGACGAGCGTTTGGAATGGGCATTTGGCCGCGCCCTGGCTCGCCCGGCCGCGCCCGATGAGCGCATGGTGCTGTTGGCGTTGCTGGAGAAGCACCGTTCGCAGTTTGCCGCCGATCTGGCGGCGGCCGACGCACTGCTTGCTGTCGGCGCGCGCCCGGTGCCGGCAAACGCCAATCGCGCAGAACTTGCCGCCTGGACGAGCGTCTGCCGGGCCATTTTGAACTTGCACGAATTCATCACGCGGAACTAAGCCGATGTCGTTCGATCTTGTGCCCACCGAAAAGCGATTGCCAACTTCGGTCTGCCGGCGCTCGTTTCTATACAACTCGGGCGTGAGCCTGGGGGCGATGGCCCTCTCGTCGCTGTTGGGCGGGCGTGGCGGCCGCGCGGCAGAACTGGCGGCCGCCGGTTCACCGTCGAGCGCATCGGGCCGGTGGACGGGTGTTGTGCAGCCGCCCCACCATCGGCCTAAGGCCAAGCGGATTATCTGGCTCTACATGGCCGGCGGCATGAGCCACCTGGAAACGTTCGACCACAAGCCCAAGCTGGCGGAGCTGCATCGCCAGCCCATGCCCGAGTCGATTACCGCCGGGCAGCAAATTGCTCAGCTGCAAGGGCAAAAGCTGCTGTGCTTCGCGCCGCAGCACCCGTTCCGGCAGTTCGGCGCCTCGGGCCAATCGATGTGCGAGCTGTGGCGCGAACTCGGTCCGCGGACCGCCGACGATCTCTGTATCGTCCGCTCGCTGTCGACCGAAGCCATCAATCACGACCCGGCCCACACGTTCATGAACACCGGCTCGATGATCTCTGGCAAACCGGCGATGGGCTCGTGGCTGCTCTACGGCCTGGGGGCCGAGAGCGCGAACTTGCCGGGATTCGTCGTCATGGTTTCGACCGGCAACTACGGACAGAAGCAGCCGATCGCCGCACGACAATGGCACTCGGGCTTCCTGCCGGGCAAGTTCCAAGGCGTCGAATTCCGAGCCACCGGCGACCCGGTGCTGTACGTGGGCCGACCGCCAGGTGTAAATGCCGACCGTCAGCGCGACGTCGTCGACGCCGTGCAGGCGCTCAACCACATTCAACAACAGCGCGAGCCCGACGCCGAGATTGCCACCCGGATCAGCCAGTATGAATTGGCCTATCGCATGCAGGCCAGCGTTCCCGAGCTGGTCGACCTGCGCGACGAGCCGGCGCATATCCTCGAGATGTATGGCACCAAGGGGGGCGACGGATCGTTTGCCTCGAACTGCCTGCTGGCGCGGCGGCTGGCCGAGCGTGGAGTGCGATTTATCCAGCTGTATCACCGCGATTGGGACCACCACGGCGGCGTGAAATCGCAAATTGCCGGCACGATTGGCGAAGTCGATCGCGCCACCGCCGCGCTGCTGACCGACTTGAAGCAGCGCGGCATGCTGGACGACACCATTGTCGTGTTCGGCTCCGAATTCGGCCGCACCCCCATGGCGCAGGGCGACGGCCGCGATCATCACCTGGCGGCCTTTACCATGTGGCTGGCCGGCGGCGGCTTTCGCGGTGGCACCAGTTATGGCGCCACCGACGAGTTCGGTTACCACGCCGTCGAGAATCGCGTGTCGGTCCACGACTTGCACGCCACGCTGCTGCACCAACTGGGTATCGATCATGCCCGCTTCAGCGTCAAGCAGCAGGGTCTCGACCAGCGCTTGACGGGCGTGGAGCCCAGCCGCGTGATCCACGAGATCCTGGCATAGCGGCGCGGAAAGCAGCGCCAGCCTGTTACGACGGCTGCCGCGGAGCCGTCGGCAAATCCTTCAAGTTGAACTCAGGCGGCGGCGGGCAGGCAGGGTTGATCCATTGGATCACCACGGCCCAGCCCACGCTCTCTTCGTCGTGCTGCAAGTAGCCCAGGATCGGGCGCACCACCGACCAGCCGTCCTTCAAG
The DNA here is from genome assembly GCA_964585335.1 of uncultured Planctomycetaceae bacterium. Taxonomy (GTDB): domain Bacteria; phylum Planctomycetota; class Planctomycetia; order Pirellulales; family PALSA-1355; genus CAZPED01. Next base: position 3,433 of record CAZPED010000078.1, read on the forward strand.
TGTGCGCTCAGCACCGGATCGGCCAGATCGCCGCGCAAAACGGCCTCGACGTAATCTTCCACGGACATGGCCTGCGCATGTTTGCCGTAGCCCGGCAGACGGCTGGCGCCGACCATCCGCCACAGTCGCTCTTCCTGCACGAGGTATCGGGTTTGATCGGTGAGCGCGTGGGCCAGCCCATGGTGCTGATGATGGGGATGCACCATGATGTCGGCCCCGTAGAGCGTGGGTCCTGTCGGATCATGGTCGAGAAACGTCCCGCCCGCGGTGAGAATGTCCCAGGGATCGTCAATGTGAAAATCGATCATCCGCAGCCGTAGCGTAAAGTGCACGCCGGCTACGGTGTTGCTCGTGGTTTCGATGGCCACGAACTGCCCCTGAGGGAACACGCTCCGATGGTCGTCCAGTTCGGTGAGGGTGTACGGGGTTTCCGTTGGGTATACCAACCGGCAGATGTCGATGATGGCCTGATAGTGTTCCGGTTCAACCAGTCCGATACGGTAGCTTGCGGGCAGCAGTGAGGTCATGAAATTCCGGTCCGGCAATCTAAGAGTCGTCTTGGGGGGGCCTGCGCCCACGTCGAGCAAGCTTCGCGGCTCGACGATTGGACAATTGAGCATAGCTTTTGCCGGCGACTGGGCCAGCCCGGGCAGTCCCAGATTCTGGCTTGCCCGAAAGCACCGGTCGACAGCCGGTCGTCCAGTGCGCAGGCTCGCCACCGTGTGCCGGGAGCGGCGAGATCATGCTCGGGGACCGGGGCCTAGCGATCGCTGTCAGCTAGTTCACTGGCGGGCACTTCGAAGAGCTCGGCGACGTCGGCCGCCAAAAAAATGCACTGCACCCGGCCGTCGCGCATCAGAAACGTGGGAATCCCGGACGCGAAGCCCTGACTGACCGCTTGCCCGTGAACTCGCCGAACGATCGCGGCCACGCTGGCTGCCTGTTCGGTCACCCGCACCCGTTTGGGCGTCAGCCCGGGCCCCCACAACAACGTCAGTCCGTAGCTGGGAATGCCATCCGCGTCGTGTCGGCCAAACAGCGTGGGCACCGCGCAGGTAAAGCCACGCTCCTGGGCCCAAACACTGGCCGACTCGCTGATGCCCTTGATCAGTTCGTCGCTGCTGGAGTAAGTCGCCTGCGGACGAGAGGCTTCTGGCAAGAAGTCGGTCAAGGGAACCCAGATTTCGCGATTGAGCACATTGCGAACACCCACGCATTGCTGGTTGCCATTGGGCAAGGTGGCAAACAGCGGGTAGCCGAGTGCATAACCGCGAGCCTGGGCCGACTGGCTTGCTCGCTGCAGTAGCCTCACCGCGTCTGGTTCGGCGGGCGGCTGCGAAACGGTTTGCTCGGCGCCGGGCACAAGCGCCAGCATGCTCTCCGCATCGGTTTGCCGGGCGTCAAGGCCATGATGGCGGTAGGCGGACCATTCGATGAGGTGCGCCGAGTTGCGGTTCCCCGCGCCGGCATAGAGCGTGTCGGCATCAGCTGAAAACGCCAACGAGGTAACCGGCTGGTCGACGTTCATGCTGCCGAGCAACTGGCCGTTGGTTCCCAGATCCCACAGTCGAAGCGCATGCGGCATATAGCTGCCCGAGGCCAGCGTACGGCCGTCGAGCGTGATGGCCAGCGTTCCGATCGCGCTGAGCTGCCCAACCAACGTGCGGCGCAGCTGCCCCGTTTCGAGATCCCAGAACTTCACCAGCTCGTCGCTGCCGCCCGAAATGAGAGTTCGATGGTCGGGCGAAAAAACCATGCACATGCTCTGGTTGGCATGCGCCGACAAAGCGTGCAGCAGCCGGCCCGTCTGCACGTCCCAAACTTCGATCTTGGGACCAAATCCACCGGTAGCCAGCAGCTGGCCGTTGGGCGAAAGCACCGCGCGGCGGACGTCGAGCATTTCGCATTCGAAGGCTTGTAGCTGGCGGCCCGAGCAGGAGTCGTAAACCCCAGCGGCGTGGTTTTTGAATCCGACGGCCAGCAGACTGCCGTCACTCGAGGCCGATACCGACCAGGCGGCACTGGCGGAAGTCAGTAATGGCTGCGGATCCAACTGGCCCTCGCGGCCGACGCGCCTCACGTGGCCCGTCGCGTCGACGGCGGCAATACTCGCATCGCCCTCAATAAAGCATGCCGAACTGAAGCTGTTAAAAAAGTCCGGCAGACTGGCCACCAATTGGCGACGCTCCAGATCCCAAATGCGGAGCAATGCATCGTCGCCCACGGTGACGGCCGTCCGACTATCTCTCGACACGGCCATGGTCAATGGCGCGCCGATAGTGTTGGCGAACTCGACCTTGCCATCCGGCGCCTTTAGTGCATTCCAAAGCTTGATCGTGCCGTCGGAACCCGACGAGGCCAATACGGTTCCGTCAGACGACCAAACCGTCGACCACACCCGTCCATCGTGGCCCGGCAGTACGCGCCAGCGCTGCAACCGCGCTCCGGTGTTCCACAACGAAACCAGGCCGTCGCGAGTGCCGACCGCCAGCGCATTGTCGCGCGGCGAGAACGCGGCCGCGTGGCTGCCAATGGCCTTGCTGGTCAGTGCTGCCTTCGCAGTAGGCAGCCACTTGCCGCCCAGTGGCCGGTAAAGGCAAACACTGCCCGTGCGGCTCAAGGCGGCCACCTGCGAGAGCGAGCTCGAGATGGCAATTGTCAACGGGCTGGCTTCCGTCACCTTGTGCTCGGCCAACAGGTCGTGGCTGCGCACGTCCCAGAAGCGAATCGCGCCATCGCGATAACCAGTTACGAGCAACTGTCCATCGGGCGAGAAGGCGACCGAGTCGACCATGTCGAATGCCGGCGTGGACCACAACTCGAGCCCGGACTGCGGTTCCCAAACGTGCACGACGCCCACCACGCCGCCGAACGCCGCTTGCTGGCCGTCGGCACTGACCGCCAGCGCGGTCAGTGGGCCGTCGAGCAGGTCGACTGTCGCTTCACACCGGCCGGTTCGCACGTCCCAACTTTTGACCGTGCCATCGTCCGACGCCGAGAGCAACAAATCGGGTGTGGCAAACGCCACATGGTTGACCTCATCGCGATGACCGGTCATGACGAGCTGCTGTTTGCCGCTCGCCGCGTCCCAGAGGCGAATCGTGCGGTCCTTGCCGCACGACGCCAGGCGGCGATCATCGGCCGAGAACGCCACGTGGTAGACATCGCCCACGTGGCCTTTCAGGGTCTGCGCTTCGCCGTGCATGGCATTCCAGAGGTAACGCCAGGTGAAGTCGCGGCCGGCCCCTTCGTAGTCGAACATCGCCTGGCGACCCAAGATCGCCTTGGCTTCGCTGACGTTGTGCGTTTGCCAGGCTTCGTGCGCAAGTCGCAGGTCGGAAGCGTAAAGCAGCTTGCGGCTGGTCTCGGCCTCGCGACGCGTCAGCGCCATCGCTTCTGATAGCCGGGACTGGTAGGCAACTGTATTGAGCAGCATGGCCAACGACGCGGCTACGCTTACGCTAATCAACGCCGCCACGGCCGGTCGCCGCCTGGCCCACCGCCAGGCGCGCTGCGGACCCGAAAGCGCCACGGCCCGGGTCGGCTTGCCGTCGAGATAGTTCTGGAGGTCCTTTGCCAGCTCGGCCGCCGAGGCATAGCGGCCCGTGGGTTGCTTTTCCAGGCATTTGAGGCAAATCGCCGCCAGGTCGCGCGGCACGTCCGAGCGCAATTGACGGGGAGACCTGGGATCGGCCAGCAAGATCCGCTGCAACGTCTCGGCGGCCGTTTGTCCGTGATGGGGGGCGACGCCCGTCAGCAACTGGTACAAGATGACGCCGAGCGCATAGACGTCGGTTTGCACGCTGATGTCGTGCACCCGGCCTTCGGCCTGCTCGGGCGCCATGTGCGTCAGCGTGCCCAGGACCGCGCCGGTGCGCGTTCCGTCGAACTCGGTTTCGACGAGTTTGGCCAGGCCGAAGTCGCTGATCTTGGGAGAATACGCCGACAGGTCGGGCGTCTGGCTGGCGTGCGGCGGAACCGCCAGCGCGGCTGGTTCGAGCAGAATATTATTGGGATTCAAATCTCGATGCAGCACCCCACGAGCATGCGCGTGCTGCATCGCGCTGGCCAGAACGCCGACGAACCAGGCCGCATCGCGCACCGGCACCGGACGATCGTGCGCGGCAAGCCAGTTGGTCAGCGTGGGCCCCGCGCAGTATTCGGCCGCGATATAGGGCGTTGAGTCGACCTCGCCGACTTCGTACACCGCGATGATATTCAGGTGATTGAGCCGCGCGGCCGCCTCGGCCTCGCGCAGAAACCGCCCCTGCAAGTCGCTCGACACCAGCCAGCTCGACTGGGGCAGTTTGAGCGCCACGCGACGATGCAGCTTGGGATCGAACGCCAAGAACACGATGCCGCAACCGCCACGGCCCAACTCGCGAACGATCTCAAAGCGACCGACTTGCTCGATCGGCTTGCGACCCTCGCGTCGATGCCGGGGCCAAAGCCCTTCGAGAAGTTGCAGGCACTTCTTGGCGGTCTCGTATCGACCCACCAGCTCGCCCGGCACATCGTGCACGGTCGATGCCGCCGAAGGCTCGGTAGTTCCGCCAGCGGCCAGCTCCGTGTCGTAGATGGCCAACAAGTCGGCAAGCAGCTCGTCGTCCCGTTCCGGGATCTCTGACATGGGCCACCTGAGAACGTAGCACGCCTGGTCCGAATGGTCGCAGCGCACGATGCAGCAAGAGAAGCCCATTTATTAAAACAGATCGGCGAGCCAAAGGCTACGTTGCCAGCGGTCACAATCCGCCGCGCGCGATTTGTGCGGTATGGATACACCCGAGCGCCGGTGTCCGTTTTGTGGCCAGGAACGTGCCTGCTGTGAATAGCCAATCAGCGATGTTACCGGGGGGCACTGCTCTACCACCTGGCAACGGCATGCCGTGACAGCCTGGTCGCCGCTCCCCTGGCTTCCCCTCCCCAACCGGAGAGCAACGTGTGGCGCTAGCTGCTCAATTGCGCAAAGACATCGAGACTCGGCTCGGCCAAGTGGAGGCCTTGCTGCAGCAACTGCGAAAATGCCGACGGCCGACCGCGGCGCAGGCCGTCCAACAAGACCTGCTGCTGCGCGAGCAGCGCCTGCGTAAGCAGCAGTTGCGCCGGAACCGGCTGTAATGAGCGCGTATTGCTCCGTGGCGGAGCATTAATAAGAAAGGCCGCCCAACGTTGGGGCGGCCTTTCTTGATTTGCTGAGAGATCGCGCTGGCCAATTGAGCCACTTGGCCCAGCCCGGACTACGCTCGCCGCCGGCGGCGACGGGCGAACACGCACAGTCCCACTAGGCCCATACCGGCCAGGGCCAGCGAACCCGGCTCGGGAACCGCGGGGGCAAAGCTCGACACCATCGCGACGCTACCGTCAATCACCGAGGCAAACGTCTGCTGGTAGAACTGGGCATCGGTTTGCACGACCAGCAGCGCGCTCGAAGCGCCGGGGGCCAACGTGCCGGGGCCAAGCGGAGCGCCGATGAACGTGAAACCCACGACGTCACCCGTCGTGCTGCGTGTGTTCAGGGTCGGCGGCAAGCCGGCAACGGGAGTCTGAAAGCTGGCATCGACCAGGAAGCCGGCAAAATCATTGACCGTCAAACGATCGATCTCGCCGTGAATGCCGGGGTTGTTGGTGAGCAAATACGTGAACGTGAGGCCGCCGTACGGATTGCTGGTGTCTCCGGCGATCACCGTCGAAGTGAGCGTGCCGCTGAACGTGGCAGCCACAAACGGCACGGGCACACCGCCAGCGATCGGAAAACCACCAACAGGATCGGGTTCACCCACGGCAAACGCCGAGGTGTTGGGCGGCAGCGGCGCCGCCACGGCAGATAGATTGCCCACGGCAATCAGGCACACTAGTACCAGTGCGCTCACGGCCAGCGGGCGCTGGCCAAAGAAATGGACGAGTTTTGAAGCGTGCATTAGCGTTCTCTCAGGGATGTCGTTGGCTTCTCGGGTCGGATGGTCACGCTCGTCTGGGTGCTACCTTAATTGCCAGACAAGGCATTGTCTATTTAGAATTTCTCTTTTTTTTGGGGCACTTTTTGCCAGGCGAGCGGACACCCGTGCCGCCTAAAATGGCCCCAATCGGTTTTCCTGGGCTGTCGCCTGCCGGCTCTGCGCGAGCGACAGCCTTCCTTCCAGTTCGCGGATTTCTTGCGAAAGCTCGTTCCACCGCCGAACCAGGCCCGTGCCGGCCTCCGTGGTCCGAAACAGGCCTTTGATCTCGCCGTCAAGCTCCTTCAGCCGACGCCGAATCCGTGCGTCATTGCCAGGGGCAAACATGGTCGCTGTCCGTCCTGGTTTAAGGCTTGGACACTGTTTTTCCGGTAGATCGGGCTCCGCCAAGCCCCAAACAGCCCGAACCCGTCCTTACCTCACTAGGCTCGAAAGCAATGGAAAAACGGATGGAAGATATGGATTTTTTTGGCGGATCCAGTTTGACAGCAGCTCAACCGGCCTTGTCTCGTCTCAGGCCCACGGGCGAAACCCGTCCGACCAGCCAGCGCTTGATTGGCGCGCGGCCAGCCGACGGGGCCCGCGCGCAAGATCAGTCGGGCCAATGGGTATGGTGGAAG
>CAZPED010000079.1:0-9975 GCA_964585335.1 uncultured Planctomycetaceae bacterium
CGCGAGTATGCGCAGCTGGCGCTGTTGATGCTCTCGGAAATGATGCAGCACTCGGAGAACGAGCTGGCCACCTACATCACCGACGCGTTCGCCGCGAAGATGGGCCAGTACCTGCGCGAGATCCTGGCCCTGATGGCCACGAAGTACTTTGGCTACACGCGGGCCCAGGCCTACGATCCGGCCTTCACGCTCAAGGATACCGACTTTGCCAGCTACGATCCTTCGAAGGTGATGACCAGCGTGGAGATGACCGAGGAGCGGCCGCCGGCGCAATGGTGGCCGACGGAATCCGACCTGACGGCGATTCGCGCCGTTCCCTTCAACGAGGCCTTGGTGCTGGCCAAACGCTGGCCGAGCACGGCGCTGCTGACCGATAGCCCCTTCGTGCCGGCGAACTCGGCCGGCGGCGCTGCGGCCGCTTCGGCGGTCACCGCGGCCTTCACGTCGCCGCCAGGGCAGGCTCCGTAGCGCGTCGTAGTCAATCAGTTTGCCAGGAGAACGGGCCATGTCGTTTGCCGAGTGGAGCTTGATCGTGTGTTCGGTGCTGTCGATCGGCCTGGCCATTGGGCCCTGGATGGTCACGGTGCACGCCAAGTTGGCTGTCATTACCAGCCGGCTGGGCGAGCTGTCGGACAAGATCGACCGCCAGGTACACGATCAGCGACGACTGTGGGACACGGCCAGCCGCCATCATGCGCGGCTCGACACGCACGACGTGCAACTGGCCCACGTGGCCGAGCGGTTACGCGACGACTAGCGCACGGACGCGCAGCGGCCCGGCCGCGCGGCAGGGAAGCCGCGTGGCGGGCCCTTGTTGTGGGCAATTACAAGGAGCAACGTCGTGATGCAGATACGCGATCGGATTGTCGAGTTTTGCCGGGTGCCGGCCGGGCAGCTGCGGCCCCATCCGCGCAATTGGCGCACTCATGGCACAGCCCAACGCGAGGCCCTGCGAGGCGTGCTGGCCGAAATCGGCTATGCCGGCGCGCTGCTGGCCCGGCGGCTGCCCGAGGGTGATTTGCAGCTGATCGATGGTCACCTGCGGGCCGAAGTATCGGCCGAGTCGCTGGTACCCGTCCTGGTGCTCGACGTCAACGACGAGGAGACGCTCAAATTGTTGGCCACCCTCGATCCGCTGGCCGCCATGGCCGGCACCGACGCGCAGACGTTGGCCGACCTGGTGGCCGAGGTCGAGACCGACAACGATGCCGTGCGGGCCATGCTCGACGGCCTGCTGGCGGCCGAGCCGCTTGAAGACGTGGAGACCGCCGAGGCGGATGACCCGATCCTGCCGACACGCTACCAGGTGGTGGTCGACTGTGCCGACGAGGCACAACAACAGGCCGTATTCGAGCGGTTGCGCGGCGAAGGGCTGAAGTGCCGGGTGCTGATGCTCTAGCAGTCATTTGCGACCGAGTTACAGGCGGACAACGTATGCCTCGCGTGGAATTGAACTTGAGCTGCCCGGTACACGACTCGTTTCGAGTGCAGCAGGTGGCCGGCATGTTCGACGTGCCACTAGCCGAGCGTGCCGAGCTGCAGTTGGCCGTGGAAGTGCCCGGCAGCGACGAGAACTGGCAAATCGGCCTGATCGTAGGCCCCTCGGGCAGCGGCAAATCGAGCATTGCCCGCGCGGCGTTCGGCTCGCACCTGGCCCAGGCCGCCGGCTGGCCGGCCGATCGGGCCGTGGTCGACGGCTTCGGATCGTTGAGCGCCCGGCAGATTACCGGATTGCTCACGGCCGTTGGTTTCGGTTCGCCTCCGGCCTGGGTCAAGCCTTATGCGGTGTTGAGCGGCGGCGAGCAGTTTCGCTGCGACCTGGCCCGCGCGCTGGGGCGAGCGCTGGAACTAAGAGCCAGCAATCCCGAAGGAGCCGAACGGCCGCTTGTGGTTTACGACGAGTTTACCAGCGTGGTCGACCGCACGGTGGCGCAAATTGGCGCGGCGGCGGTCGCGAAGTCGATTCGACAAGGCACGATTCCCTGCCGGTTCGTGGCCGTGACCTGTCACTACGACGTGGCGCCGTGGTTGGAGCCCGACTGGGTGGTCGACATGCAAGCGCGGACCTGCCAGCGGAGGCGTCTTCGGCGACCGCTCGTGGAGCTGGCGCTCCATCGGGTGCGCCACGCACTGTGGCGCGCCTTTGCGCCGCATCACTATTTGAGCGGCTCGCTCAGCAAGCTGGCCCGCTGTTATGCCGCCTGGTGGCGCGGCGAGCCAGTGTCGTTCTGCGCTACGTTGCCGATCATCGGGCGCCGCGGGCATTGGCGCATTTCTCGCATGGTGACGCTGCCCGATTACCAGGGACTGGGCATCGGCATGCGGGTGGCCGAAGCGGTGTGCGACATTCACCGGGTCCAGGGCCACCGCGTCAATGTGACGGCCAGCCACCCCGCCGTTCTGTGGCATTGCCAGCGCTCGCCCCGCTGGCGCCTGGTGCGCGCCTTGCCGAGCGGTTCGGCGAGCGCGCGGCGGTTGATTGCCAACTACCGGGGCTCGGCCGGCCGGGCCGTGGCCTCGTTCGAGTATCTGGGCGACACCTGATTGCGGAGCCAAAGGATGGAACAGCGCAGACGCACGGTGCTAGACGACGTGAAGCGGGGCGAGATCTGCGCCATCCTGGCCGTCGGCTGCACCCGGGCCACGGCCGCGCGCTACGTGGGCTGCCACGTCTCGACGATTCGCCGCACGGCGCTGCGCGAACCGGCCTTTCGCCGCGCGCTGCGGCAAGCCGAGTCGAAACACGAAGTGCTGCACCTGTCGTACATCAGCAAGGCCGCCAAGGAGGGGCGCTACTGGCGAGCCGCCGCCTGGGCCCTGGAACGCAAATATCCGAATCGCTACGGACAGCGAAAGCCGCTGAGCATCACGATCGAACAGGTCACGCAAGTGCTGTCGCAGTTTGCCGACGTCATTCTCGAAGAGGTGCCAGCGGCCGCCGACCGCAAGCGCATTCTGGCCCGGCTGAGCGCGCTGAGCCTGAGCTTGCAGGCTTCGACGACCGCAAGCGGCCAGGGAGCAAAGCGATGAACGCGCTGGTCGGGCTCGATCGGAGTGGACTGCCGCGATCCGCCTGGGCCGAACTGGCCCTGCGGCTCAAGTCGGACCTGGCACGGCGCCTCGAGGTCGACGACCAGCAACGGCTGTCGCTCATCGATTGGGGCCGGCGCTATTTGGCCAGCCACTTTCGCAGGCAACCATCGCGGATGCACCTGTGGCTAGCAGGTGCGCTGCAAACCATGACCAGCCAGCGGGGCGACAAGCTGAACGTCATCGGTCCGCGGGGCGGCGCCAAATCGACCTTGGGCACACTGGCGTACGTGCTGCGCGTGGCCGTCGAAGGCTGGGAGCCCTACATCTGGGTCGTCTCCGACACGCGGCAACAAGCTTGCCGGCACCTGGAAAACATCCGCCAGGAACTGCTCGACAACGCGCTGCTGCGCGCCGATTATCCGCAGGCCGCGGGCCGTGGCGACGTGTGGCGCGCCAGCACGATCCGGCTGAGCAACGGCGTCACGATCGAAGCCTTTGGCACGGGCCAGCGCGTGCGCGGAAGGCGAGCTGGAGCGCACCGGCCCACATTGATCGTTTGCGATGACTTGCAGAACGACAGTCACGCTCAGTCGGCCCTACAGCGCGAGCACTCGCGGACCTGGTTCCAAGGCACGCTGCTCAAGGCCGGCACCAGGCACACGAACGTCGTCAACCTGGCCACGGCGCTGCATCGCGATGCGCTGGCGCTCGAACTCGATCGCACGCCCGGCTGGACCTCGAGAATCTTCAAGGCCATCGAGCGGTGGCCCAATCAGATGAGCTTGTGGCAGCAGTGGGAGGCGATCTACTGCGACACGGGCACGGGGGGCGGGCCGGCGATTGCCCGCGAGTTTTACGCGCGCCATGAGCAAGCGATGAACGCCGGTGCGGAATTGCTGTGGCCCGACGAAGAAGACTTGTACACGCTGATGCGGATGCGCGTCGAAGGCGGACGCACGGCCTTCGAGCGTGAAAAGCAAGGTTCGCCGCTCAACCCGGCCGCCTGCGAGTGGCCCGAGGAATACTTTGACGAGCGGATTTGGTTCGACCACTGGCCGCGCCAGCGGCAGTTGACGGTGGTCACGCTCGATCCGAGCAAGGGGCGGGACTCCCGGCGCGGCGACTATTCGGCGCTCGTGACTCTGGTGGTCGATGTGGAAGGTTATCTCTACGTCGAGGCCGACTTGGCCCGGCGGCCCACGGCCGAGATGGTGTCGGCCGGCGTGGAGCTATGCCGCACGGCACGTCCCCAAGCGTTCGGCGTCGAGGTGAATCAATTTCAGCAGTTGCTGGCCGACGAGTTCGACGAAGAATTACGCCGCCAGGGGCTGGTCGACATTCAGCCCTGGTGCATCGACAACCGCGTCAACAAGCTGGTCCGCATTCGGCGGCTGGGGCCCTATCTCTCGTCGCGCCGGCTACGCTTCAAAGCCGGTTCACCCGGCACGGGGCTGCTGGTGCAGCAGCTGCGCGAGTTTCCGGCTGCCGACCACGACGATGGGCCGGACGCTTTGGAAATGGCGATTCGCCTGGCCGGCGACCTGGTCGGGCAATCGGCCAGCGGCGACGGGCTGACAGACCGCTTGCCGATCGACGTCGGTTAGCGGGCGACAAACTTTCACTCCGGGGGAGGGACAACCAATGGATTCGAAGTTACAGGGTACAGCCGACTTCGCCGATCGCGGCGAGCGGCTCGAGCGCCGGCTGACCGAAGCCTGGCAAGGACTATGGGATGCGTTTGTCGATCCGCGCGAAGCGGTCGACGACGACGGCGACCGCTGGGTGGGTCTGGGCGGCGGCGACGCTGGCGGCATGTTCAAGGCGCCATTTATCAATGAGCCGCAGTTGCGCGACATTCGCGACCAGTGCCGGGCACTGGCCATGTCGAACGAATTTGCCATCAACGGGCACGAAAACCGAATCAATTACCTGGTCGGTTCAGGGCATACCTACCGGGCCACGGCTCGTAAGGGTTGCCAGGTGCCGGTCGATTGGTGCTTGCGCGCGCAGGACCTGCTCGATGAGTTCGTCGCGGCCAACGCCTGGCGGCGGCGGCAGCAAGAGATCGTGCGCCGCTACGATCGCGACGGCGAAGTGTTTTTGCGGTTCTTTGTGACGACCGACGGCCTGACACGCGTCCGCTTTGTCGAGCCCGGCCAAGTGACCACGCCGACGACGCAGGCGGCCGACCCCGCCGCCAGCTTTGGCATTCTGACCGAGCCGGACGACGTGGAGACGCCGGTGGCCTACTTCATCGACGGCGCAATGGTCGAGGCCAACGAGATTCAGCACCGCAAGGCCAACGTCGATGCGAACGTCAAACGGGGCCTGCCGCTGTTTTATCCCGTGCGCAAGAACCTGCGTCGGGCCGAGAAACTGCTGCGCAACATGAGCGTCGTAGCCGAGATTCAATCGGCCATTGCCCTGGTGCGCAAGCACCGCGGGGCCACTCGCGGCGGCGTGCAGCAGTTTGTCGCCGCGCAGAGCGACGCCACCGTCACCTCGCCCGCCAGCGGGCAGACCACGCACTTTCGCCGCTTTGGTCCCGGCACGATCCTCGATACGCACGGCAACATCGAGTACGACTTTCCGGCTTCGGGGCTGGACGCGGCCAACTACGTCACCGTGCTACAGGCAGAGCTGCGGGCGATCGCCAGCCGGCTGGTGATGCCCGAGTTCATGCTCACGTCGGATGCATCGAACGCGAACTTTTCGTCGACGATGGTCTCCGAGGGTCCGGCGATTCGCATGTTTGCGCGCTTGCAGGCCGACCTGGTGGCCGACGATCAGCTGGTCATGCGGCGCGTGCTGCGAAATGCCGCCGCGGCCGGCAGGTTGCCCGCCGCAGCGCTCGACGTCGTCGAGGTGCAAATCGGCCCGCCCACGCTCGAAGTGCGCGACGCGCTCAAGGAAGCCGAGACGTTTCGCATCGAGTATTCCTGCGGCATCCTGTCGCCACAATCCTGGAGCCAGCGCCGCGGGCTCGACTACGACCAGGAGCAGGCCAATTGGAAGCAACATGCGCTGGCGGCCGCGGCGCTGCAGGCCCAGTCGATGGGTCAGGAGAAAAACGCCGCTGGCCTGGAAACCGAAATTGAAAACTGAATCGCCGAGCGATAATCTGCAACGCATGGAAACGATGAAGGACACGCCAGCCAACGTCCGCAAGATTACGAGTGCCCAGGCCATGCTGGGAGCAATGCTCGACCAGGTGCTGGCACGCGGTTTTCATGGGACGGCGCGGCTGGAGCTGATCGTGGCCGACGGCACGCTACAACGGTTGAGTCAAACGGTGGAACGCGTCGAGAAGTAATCGCGCCCCCTGGCGGCGCGCTTGGGTATCACAGGAAGCCTGCCTGGCAGGTATTTGCTGAGGGCCCATTTGCCACTCCCTAAGGAGCTGGCAAATGGGCCCTTTTTTTGTTGCTGAAAGGATCGCGCCATGGACGAGGTGTTGCAGGAGTTCGTCAGTTCGCAGGGCGTGGCGGTGCGAGTCGACCGCGCGCAAGGCGTTATTCGCGGGGTCAAGTTGCTGGGGCTGGCCTCGCGCAACGGTCGCCGGTACTTGCCCGCAGCGCTCGACCAGGCCGCCGCGCTCTACGAGGGGGCCAAGGTCAACGTCAACCATCCCAAGGGCAACCCGCTGGCCGCCCGCGATTACCAGGATCGCCTGGGGGTGATTCGGGCCGTGCAGGCCCGCGGTGACGGGCTGTTTGGCGACTTACACTTCAACCCCAAGCACGCGCTGGCCGAGCAGCTGGCCTGGGATGCCGAGCACGCACCCGAGAATGTCGGCTTGTCGCACAACGTCGAAGCCCGCACGGCGCGTCAGGGCGATCAAACCGTTGTCGAGGCGATTCTCAAGGTGCAAAGCGTCGATCTGGTGGCCGATCCGGCCACGACGCACGGTCTGTTCGAAAGTGCGCCGCCCGATTCGGCGGCAGTCAGCCTGGCCGAGGCCACGCTCGAGCAAGTGCAAGCCCAGCGGGGCGACCTGGTCGAGGCGCTGTTGGAGGAGCCACGCGCTGAGACGGCCGCGTTGCGGGCAGAGCTCGAGGCGCTGCGAGCGCGAGAGTCGAGCCGCGAGCGGCGCGCCGCGGCGATCCGGCTGCTGCGCGAGTACCGGCTGCCCGACCCCGACGCGGCGGCCTGCGAGGCCCAGCCGCTAGTGAGCCAGGTGTTTTTCGAGACGCTGCTGGCTGCCGACGACGAGGCCGCGATGCGCGTGCTGGTGCGGGAGCGAGCTCAGCTGATCGAGGCCGCGCGGCTGGCCGGCGGCGGCCAGGCCGACCGCCGACCCCTCTCGCGCGAGCAGCAGCGCACCGAGCGTCTGCTGACGCCCATCGACGGCGCGAAGGCTTTCGCGCTGGCCATTTCCTAGGACCAAATCCGCGCGAGTCACGAAACCTAGAAATCGACAACCCACACACTTTCAGGAGATTGACGCGATGGCCAACACGATGCGGTGGCGGTATGGCGACACGAACCCAGTGGTGCACGCCGTGGCTTCGGCCACGGTGATCGAGATCGGCGACCTGGTGTATCTCGAATCGGGCCAGATCAAGCCCGCCAGTGCCAGCACCTATGGCGCCAGCCTCGCGGCGGCGCAAGAGACCTTTCACGTCAAGTTCGCCGGCGTGGCCATGCAGCAGTCGCGGGCTGGCGACACGCAAGACATTCGCGTGGCGACGAGCGGGGTGTTCGAGTTCCCCTGCGCCTCGGCCGCGTTCGACGTCGGCGCGCGGATTGGCGTCGACGACAACGCCGCCAGCAACGCGCTCGTCAACCAACAGGTGATCGGCGTGGCGGCGGCCAATCCCGAGCTGTCGGTGGGCTTCTGCGCCAAGCGAGTCAACCCGGCCGGCACGCTGGTGTTGGTCGACATTGTCAGCACGGTCAGCCGGGGAGGCCCGCAGGCGCCGGCGTAGCAGTTGGCCCGGCCGTGCGTGCTGTTCAGAACATCCTTCCAAATTCAGGAGATGCGAACGTGATCAAGACCAGGGAACTCAAACGCCGCTACGAGCTCGAAGGGCCGCGGCAAACGATTGCTCATCTGTCGGAATCGCTGCGGCAGGGCCACTTGAAGCCCGAGGACTTCAGCATTCGCGACCTGGCCGAGGGGCTGGTGCCCGACGGTCACGAATGGGTGCGAATGCTCGATCCGCGCAGCGCGGCCGGCACCAGCGTGCTCGAGGCCAGCGACGGCGTGGACCTGACCGCGTTTCTGAACATCAGCAGCCAGCTGATTTACTCCAAGATCATGGAGGCCTACACCCAAGAGGCCTTCGTCGTCTCGAAGCTGGTCGACACGATTCCCACGCGGCTCGACGGCGAAAAGATTCCGGGCATCGGCGGACTTGCCGGCAAGGACGATCCGATTCATCCCGGCATGCCCTACCCGCACCTGGGTTTTGGCGAGGATTACATCGAAACCCCCTCGACGACCAAGCGTGGCTACATCGTGCCGGTGACCAAGGAGGCGATCTTCTTCGATCGCACTTACCTGGTGCTCAGCCGGGCCGCCGAAGTGGGCGAGCTGTTGGGCCTGAACAAGGAGAAGCGGCTGATCGACCTGGTGATCGGGGCCACGAACAACTACAAGTGGCTGGGTACGAGCTACAACACTTATCAGTCGGCGACTCCCTGGATAAACGTCAAGACGGGCAACGAGCTGGTCGACTGGACCAACGTCGACGTCGCCGAGCAGCTGTTCAACGACATTCTCGATCCGACGACCGGCGAGCCGGTGTTGCTGCAAGGCAACACCGTGCTGGTGATGCCCGCCTATCGCCACGCGGCGCACCGGGTGTTCAACGCGCTGGAAGTGCGCGTGACCAACGCCACGACCGGCACGACCACCTTGGCCTCGAATCCGCTGGGCGGCTACCAGGTTTACGACAGCCGGTTGGCCTACCGGCGGGTGATCGCCGCGGGGCAGGCCGCCGTCGACGCCAAGAAGTGGTGGTTCATGGGCGACTTCAAGAAGGCATTCGCCTACATGGAGAACTGGCCGATCACGGTCACGCAGTCGGCGGCCAACAGCGAGGCTGACTTCAACCAGGACATCATCGTGCGGTTCAAGGCCAGCGAGCGCGGCGCCGCGGCGGTGCTCAATCCGCGGTACGTGGTCAAGAGCACCGGCTAGCCATTGGCACGACCGCCGTCGGCGCGCAGCCGGCTGGCCGCGGCTAGCGGCGCCGCCGACGCGGTCTTCCTCACGCACCAGCAAGGAGCCCATTACGCATGAGCCATCTCGAGCAGATCCAGGCCATAAAGGACAACACCCTGGCGCAAATGGCCCAGGTGTCGGCCGAGCGCAAGCCAACTTATGCCGAGGCCGGACAGACGTTTCAGTGGACCGAGTACCTCGAGCACTTGCAGCGCCGTGTCGACTGGTGCAACCAGCAGCTGGCAGCCGAAGAGCCGTTCGAAATTCCTTCGCAAGGATACACGCCATGAACTTTCAACCCGACGTTGCCGGCGACGCACTGCTGATCGACGGTACCGAGACCGTCACGCTCCATGCCGACCGCGTGGTCGTCGTGGAAGGGGCCAAGCGCGGGACGCTGTCGCTGGGCGAAATCGAGTTTCGCCAGGTGGGGCTCGAATCGCGCGACCTCGCCTGGCAGCTGCCAGGCGGCAATCTCGCCGACGTCGAGCCGCGCCCGGGCGACGCCATTGAAGACGCGGCAGGGGCCTTCTGGACGGTACAAAGCGCCGTGCAATCGCCGCTGACCAGGGTGTGGCGGTTGGTCACCCGGCGCCAGGTGTGATCGACCCGCGCGCTGGCGGTCGGTCAATGGGGCTTCTATTGGGGGGTCGACGGGCATGATGGATTTCGTGGTATGTACCTCGCAGCACAGCGCCAGCGTTGCCTCGCTGTGGAACGCCAAGACACTTGACGCGGCCTCGTGCTGGCACGGCGCGCCGCCAGTGGATGCG
>CAZPED010000080.1:0-9937 GCA_964585335.1 uncultured Planctomycetaceae bacterium
GCGTTGTTGCCGTCATACCGCGACGGCGTCGTCGTGCCCGACTGGTTGTAGAACAGGTACCGGCCGACAATGCTGGAGTTAATGACGCCGGGATAATTGACCGCCCCCAGCGTATCAGTCAGGTTGGTGCCGTAAGGAATGTTCTGATTGGTTTCGACGATGGTCGGCGCGCCTTGCGGGTCGCCTGATTGACGGAAGTCGCCGGTACCCGTGTAGCCGGCCAGCGGATTGTCGGTCAGATTCGAGACATCCCAATCAGCGGCCGTCTGGCCGGTGGAGTTTCCATACCGGGCGATGTACTCGATTTCGAAACCGACGGCGACGTAAGTGGCGCCGGGCTCGACGTTCGAGGGACCATCGGGCCCGAAGTTGATCGGCGCGTACAGGCGGCCGTACTGGGCTTCGCCCAGTTCGCTGTGCACGCCGATGGAGTCGAGCACTTCCCAGTTGGCGTTGCCGTTGGGCACGTCGAAGCCGTTGTTGTCGACGTCGAGGTCCTCGCCGATCGTGGGCACACCGGCCGCACCGCCGTGATTGACGATCAACATGGCCGTGAAGCCGCTGTTCTCGATGGCCGTGGCGCCGTTCTCAGCAACCACATTCAGCGAGCTGCTGGCGCCGTTGCCCCAGCCTATTCCCGACCCAGTGTTGACCAGATCGGTCGTGCCGGGGGCAACCGTGTAGGGATTGTTTTTCTGCCGCAGCGTGAGAAAGCCGTTGGAACCGATCGATTGGCCGCTGAGATCGAAGATGCGCTCGACCATGCCCGGATTGCCGGTGTTCAGGGCATTGTTCTCATTTTCGAGAAAGATCAGATAAGTGTCGTTGAGCGAGGCGCCGGGGGTGCCGCGGAGCTCGATGTACTCGGCGATTTGATCGCCGCCCGATCCGGGCGGATCGAAGTAGATTTCGTTGATTAGCGCCGTGGCGGTCAGCAGTTGGCGGCTTTCGAGCGGTTCGAGGCCTGGGCAAAAGCCGCCACGAGCGCGGCCCGCGACATGCGAAGGCGACGTCGTTTGACTCAGTCGGAAACGACGATTCATGGAATACTCCAGTCGATGGAAGGGCGGAAGGTTGGCAGCGAACGCGTTACGACTGCCGCGGCTATTGGGTGGACAGCGATCGCGCAGTCTTTGCGCATCGAACGAGCCGGCGGCAAGTCTGGTCGATTGAAACGGCCGCCCCCAGGAAGTCAACTCGGCACATCGGAAACTAACGGTTTCCGAACACCAGCCTTGCAGAACATGGTCGTTCGTGGCGGCGAGTTGCGCACCTCGAAACTGTCAGAAACTTTGCACAATTGACACCTAGCGCTCATCGATTGCTCACAAACTCTGGGTAGGGTACTGCGGCATGTATGCGTTGAACCTGGAGAAGGATCGCTGACATTCCCGCTTTGCCCCTGTTCGGAGACTGCCAATGAATCGCTGGAATTTATCGTTTGCCTTGATTGTGGCAGCCGTACTGCTTGCAGACGCTGCCCCCGCCGCTCCCGTGAGCTATCTCGGTGGCGTTTACACTCAGGACTTTAACGGCCTGCCCACCAACGTCACGAACCCAGCGCAAACGTTCAAGAACACCGCGACGAACGGACCGTTCGAAGCCACCGCGATCACGGGGGCAAGCAACGTTTCGGGCTGGCAAATTGGCAACTATGGCGGGTCGAGCGCCGACACCGAGTTTCGCTCGCAAGACGGCAGCCTGAGCGGCAGCACCGGGCGCGGCGTGCTGAGCCTGGGCACCAACGGCTCGACCGATCGAGCGCTCGGGGCCCTCTCGACCAGCAATCAGATCGTCTCGTTTGGCCTGGCCATCACCAATAACACGGCGACGACGTTCGATCACTTTTCGCTTTCGTTCGTCACCGAACAGTGGCGCCGGGGCGACGTCAGCACGGCCGAGAAACTGAACTTCAGCTACGGAATTGGCACGGGCGTCAACAGCCCCGGCCTGACGAGCTACACGGCGCTCAACGCCGTCTCGCCCAACACGCAGCTTAGCCCGACCAACGTCGCCCTCGACGGCAACCTGGCCGGCAACCAGGCCATTGTTTCGAGCAACGTGGCGTTTCTGTGGGCTCCTGGCCAGACGTTGATCCTGAAGTGGACGCCCGACGAACTTAGTGGCCAGGACGACGCCCTGGGTATCGACAACCTCGCATTCAGCGCCACGGCCGTGCCCGAGCCGAGCACGATCTGCCTGGCGACCCTGGGGCTGCTGGGCGTACTGGCCTGCCGGATTCGCCGCAAGCAGTAACCTGGCGTAGAGCTGCCTGGCAACGCGAGGTGGGCCAAGGCCGACCCGAAATTAGTTGAATTAAGCAATACGGCCCGCCGAACCGCTCGCTGAGAACGGTCCGGCGGCCGTTTTTTTGCGCCGTTTGGCGGCAGGCCGAAGTGGCTGAGGTCAGCGATCGCTCCAGGCACACACGATTATGATCTGCCGCTCATCGCCACCTCACCCGTGTCGACTACGTTGACGCTTGCCACCCCAGGAGCTGGCCTTGGATGGGCCGGCGCACTGGAACCCCGTAGTAACTGAATCCACTAACCCACCCCGAGGAGATCGCAACGCGTCGAGTGAATCACCCCCGAGGCATGAGCGGTCGACGTAGTCTCGACCATCATGCCTTTTTTTGCGCGCGGTAAGGTGGCGATTGCGAAAAACGTGCTGAGTGCACGCCGGCTCAATAGCGACGGGGAGCTCGCAGGTACAAGGGGGCGGCGCTAGTCCGAATACCAGCTGTCGCCGACCACTTCGTCGCCGTTGCGCGAGGCCAGCGAGAAATAGACTTTTGAATCCGTGGCGTCGTTCAGGAAACGGACGGCCCCGTCGCACATCAGAATATTCACGCCGCCGGGATGATCGGAGAACAATTCCTCCTCGGCCCAGTTGATCTCCGGCGGAGGATTGATGGCCGAGTAGCCGTACTTGGCGACTTCGAGCTTTATCTTGCCCACATTGCTGGAACTGGCCCAAGCACCGTCGAGTGAGTTGATATCCTCGCCGCCGGCCAGGTCGCCATTGCTGTCGGCCACGCCGCGGCCGCTGCACTCGCCGACAATCATCGTGTGGCTGGTGCCGTCGGTGATATTACGGACGCGAATCGTCTTGGCGCTGCACTCGGGCGCCGTGCCGAAGCACAGCCCGCCGCTGGCCAGGTTGAGCAGAATGCCACGGTTATCGCCATAGGTTTGCCCCGTTACGTAGTTAACCGTCGAGGTCGCGGGACCCGAAATGCCAATGTAGTCGATGCAGGCCATGCCCTCGCCGGAACCGCTCGAGTACTTACCGTCTTTGTTGAAATCGGCCAGGTGATGGTCGTCGCCACGCTGCATCTGGTGGCGGGCCATGCTGGGACACACGTACACCGGAATCACGGTGTTCGTCGGACCGGTCAAGTCGGGCTGCCAGTTGGGGGCCACGCGCATGTCCTTCTTGAAATCCATGCGGCCGTGGAGATTCTGCTCCTCGATATAGGGCAAAAACCAGGCCGACCAGGCCAGGCCGCCGTTGACGGGCATACCAGCCGGCTTGAACTCGCCAGGGGGGAAGTTCTTCTTGGCATTCTCGAAATTGAGCATGCCCAGACCAATCTGCTTGAGATTGTTGGTGCACTGCGTGCGACGGGCGCTCTCGCGGGCCGACTGGATGGCTGGCAGCAACAGCGCCACCAACACGCCGATGATGGCAATCACCACCAGCAACTCCACGAGGGTAAAGCCTCGCCGGCACGCCGGCAGCCGCATCTTCGCGCTGTGCATCGCTCGTTTTCCAACCTAAGCGTTGTCGACCTAAACGCTCGGTTGTAGGTGCATATCATTAGCAAACGATGAGCAACGAGTTTGAATCGCGTGTCATCTCGATGAGCGTGAGATGGCGAAACGCGGAGCGCCCATAATCTTTGCGAGCCCCCAACAGCTTCCTAGCAACCATGGTCCGACAGCGCACAAGGTCTACTGCGCGGGAGTGGCGGGAGTGGCGGCAGTGGCGGCCTTGCCGCTCTTGAGCAGGGACTTCTGGCCTTCAAATTCTGCGCGGCGCTCGGCGTAACGGAGAATGAAGTCGCCGCGGGCGTCAAACGGGGCCATCGTGCCCAGCCGGCGCAGCGCGCCCTTCGATTCCCGGTGCACCCAGCCCAGCCAAACGCGATCGGGCGCCAGGCCGAACAGCATCTTTGAGTCGGGCTCGGGCTGGAACGAACCGCCGAGAAAGTTCCGCGCCAGCGGGGCGGTGTGCAACGTGGCCGTGGAGAAGCAAACGATGATCCAGCTGACCCAAATGGCCATCAGGATTCCGCCCGCCTTCTCAACCGGCGGAAAGAACTTGACGCGCACCTTCGAGGCAAAGTCGGTCACCGCCCGCAGCGCGACCATGGCCACGCCGAAGACCAGCCACAGTGAGAAGAAATCCCAAATGTAAGTGGCCGCTGGCGCTTGCTTGTCGAGAAACTCGGCGACCGGCTCGAAGTAGTTCATGGCCAAAAGCCCGGCCGTGATCACGTTGACGAGCATGATCAAGTTGCTCCACAACCCGCTGTTCATCAGTGAGGCGAAGCAAGCCACGAAAATTACCAGCAGAACGATTGCCGTGAACATCCCGTCAGCTCCTACTGTTTGAGCACGCGCAACAGTTCTTGTAACGAAGTCACGCCGCGGGCCACCAGCAGCACGCCCTCTTCCTGCAGGCTGCGGTGCTTGCTTTTTCGCGCTGCCGCCCGCAGGTTGTCGAGCTTCGGCGCCGTCGTCATGACTTGCCGCAGCAGGTCGTCGACGGTGAGCAGCTCGAAAATCGCCGTTCGCCCGTGATAGCCGATTCCCTGGCAGACGTCGCACACCAGGTCCGGCTTCTTGGGATCGATGGGCTGCGTCGGCGGCCGATATAACGCTTCGATCTTGCCGGCCGGCAAACCAAGCTGCTTGAGCACTTCGGGCGGGGGCGGGTAAGCCTCCTTGCACTTCTCGCAGAGCCGCCGCACGAGCCGCACGTTGAGCACCCCGGTCGCGGCCGTGGCCAGATCGGCGGGCGGAATCTTCAGCATCATCAGCCGCAACAGCGCTTCGACGGCTTCCTTGGCCCGCAGACTGGTGATCACCAGCCGGTCTTCACCGGCCTGCTCGCACAGCAAGTTCAATGTGTCCAGGTCGCTCACGTCGCGGACGACGAGCACGTCGGGATACGTGCGCACCAGCTTGGGCAGCACGGTCATGGGGGTTTCGCCCGCCGCGGCCGAGTAGGTCGTGACATGGATATTCTCGATGTCACGCTCGCGCTTGTTTTCCTCCTCGACGGCGACGAAGTTGCGGATGTAGCGGTCCGCGTTCGAAAGCACGACGTCGAGGGTCGTGGTCAAACCGCCGGCGGGAAGCGACGTGAAGACGAAGAGCCCCTTCTGTTCGAACAGGGCCTGCAATTGCTCCTGCATCTTGGTCCGCATGCCCAGGTCGTCGAGGGACTTGAAGGGCACTTTTTTCATTTCGAACTGCAGGACGACGCGTTCGCCGGTTTGAGTACCCGCGCTGCTGATCTTGCAGGTCAGTTTTTCCTTGCCTGCTTCAATGCCGAAGACGCCCACCTGCTTGGAGCGGCGGTCTTCGATCTTTAGTCCGGCAATGCCCTTGAAGACGGCCAGAATCGCGTCGCCCTCGGCCCGCTCGATTGCCGAACGGTCGTGCCAGACGCCGTCGAGCTGATAGCGGACCGCGGCGCCCTCGGTCGTATAGTCGAGCATCACGTGCGAGACCCGCTGCTGCATGGCGTCGTCGATCAGCAGCCGGGCCGGCAGAAAACCGGGCGACTGCCGGGCGGTCAGCAGGTTCACGTTGTTGTCGCGCTCCGAACCGCTGATGGCCGTCAGCTTGATGTCGGGGCCCGAGGCGTGCGGGTCGATATCCACGTCGGACGTCTTGACGCCGATGGCGGCGAACTTCCGCGCGAGCCAGCGCTTGGTGTGCTTGACCGACAGCACCTTGTCGTAGGGCGAAGTGACGGCCTTGTTGCGCTGCACGACGTAAGCCACGAGCGGGCCCAGGTAGGCGGCCAGCAGCAAGATGATGCCCACCAGGAACCAGGGCAGAATCCACAGCAGCAGCAGTCCGGCCAGAAAGCTGAAAACGACGATCGGGTTCCACATCGCCCAGCGGAGCTTGAGCGCCTGGGCGTCCTTGTTCACCCAATCGGTCGTGCGCACCCAGGCCAGAAAAACCAGCCAGACGCCCACGATCTTCCAGGGGCTCAGGTAAGCGCCGTTACCGCCGTTGCCGCGCGTGAAGGGCACGCCCAGCGAGGGCCAGGTTTTTTCGTCGGCGGCCAACAACGTTTGCGCGTCGACGGCCCATAGCACCATCGCCCCGCCGAGCACCACTAACAGTCGCAGCATTACAGGATCCCGGGTTGCGATACGGCGATGCCCTTGAGCGCCATTTTGAGTGCCTCCGTGTTGGGCGCTACTTCCAATGCAACCGCTCGGTCGATCAAGTCGCGGTTCACCAGGTCCGTCAAACTCATCGTGAAATCCTGCATGCCGTCGCGCGCCGACATGCGAATCGCGTCGGGCAGCTTTTCGTCGCGCTCTTCCAGGATCAGTTTCCGCACGGTCGGCGAAAAGGTCATGACCTCGACCGTCGGCACCCGGCTGACCCCCGGCTTGATCGACGGAAGCAGCTTCTGGGCCACGATGCCCCGCATGTTGAAGGCGATCGCACTGCGCAGCGCCGGGTGCATGTCCGAGGGGAACAAGTCCAGAATACGGCCGATCGTCGTCGAAGCGCTCGAAGCGTGGATCGTGCCGAACACCAAGTGGCCCGTTTCGGCCGCGTGAATTGCGGTCATGAACGTCTCGCGATCGCGCATTTCGCCCACCAGCATCACGTCGGGATCTTCGCGGACGGCGTGCTTCATGCCGATCTCGAAGTCCTTCACGTCCAGGCCGATCTCGCGCTGGTTGATCAGGCACTTGTCCTCGGTGTAGATGAATTCGATCGGGTCTTCAAGCGTCAGAATGTGCTTGCGGTAGTTGGCGTTGATCCAATTGAGCATCGAGGCGATCGTGGTCGTCTTGCCCGAACCGGTCACGCCGGCAAGCAGCACCATGCCCTGGTCGAACTTGCACAGTTCTTCCATCACGGGGGGCAGGTTCAGGCCCTCGAAGTTCGGAATCCAGTTGCTCACGCGGCGGGCCACCAGTCCCATGTGGCCCATTTGCTTGAGCATGTTGACGCGGAAACGCCAGCGAACGCCGTCGACGTGAATGCCGTGGGCAAAGTCGGCACCTCCGGTTTCCTTGAAGATCTGCAAGTTGCGCTCGTCCAGCATCGGCAGCAGCAACCGCTCCATTTCCTCGTCGTCGATCGGGCCGCGGTTCAGCGGCCGCAGGCTGCCTTTGACGCGCACGTGGGGCGGACAATCGACCTTCAGGTGCAGATCGCTCCCCTCGAGCTTCACCAGCGCCGCAAACAGCTTGTCGACTTCCAACTCTTGCTTGCGCACGGTCGGTTTCTGGGCTTTTGGGCCAACAGTGGTAGCCATTGCGTCGTCTCCTCTTCCCTTGATTCATGCCACAACCGGCACGCCGGCTTTCCCGCGTTCCGCCGCGAGGGCGCCCCTTAGGCCGCCCCACGCACGGGAATGCCCCGCTCGCGCATGACCCGTTTCGTTTCGCTGATCGAATACTCGCCAAAATGAAAAATGCTGGCCGCCAGCGCCGCGTCCGCCTTGCCCAGCAGAATCGCATCGGCCAGGTGCTCGGGCTTGCCCGCTCCGCCACTGGCCACGACCGGTATGCTCACCGCGTCGCTGACCGCGCGGGTAATCTCTAAATCGTACCCGTTCTTGGTGCCGTCGGCATCCATGCTGGTCAGCACGATTTCGCCCGCCCCCAGCCGCTCGACCTCGCGGGCCCAGGCCACGGCTTCCAGGCCGGTGCCGCGGCGGCCGCCGTTAATATGAACTTCCCAAAACTCCCGGCCGTCGCGCTGCACGCGTTTGGGGTCGATGTTGACCACGATGCACTGGCTGCCAAAACGCTCGGCCGCCTGACGGACAAAATCGGGGTTTTGAGGAGCCGCGGAATTGATCGACACCTTGTCGCTGCCGGCCAATAGCAGCTGGCGGATATCTTCGAGGGTGCGAATGCCCCCGCCCACGCACAGCGGCATGAAGACCACTTCGGCCGTGCGGCGAACCACGTCGAGCATGATGTCGCGCCCCTCGTGGCTGGCCGTAATGTCCAGAAATACCAGCTCGTCGGCGCCTTCCTGCTCGTAGCGCGCCGCCACGGCCACCGGGTCGCCGGCGTCACGCAAGTTGACGAAGTTGGTTCCTTTGACCACCCGCCCCCGATCAACATCGAGGCAGGGGATCACGCGCTTGGCAAGCATCGAACTGGTAAGCAGGCCGGTGGGTGGATGCTGTTCCGAATTGCCCGGCCGCCACCCCCTGGGGGACGGCCTGGGTTGCCTAGTCTTTTCACTTTAAGCTCCGCGGCGCAAAGGGTCAACGGCCAAGGCCTTGGGACGCGGGCGACGCCCCCCGACTCGGCGCTTTTGCCGCCGCTTGCCGAGCGAAAAACACCGATCCTCTGGGGACTATTCCGAATACACCTCGTCGGAAGTGGCCGACTCCAGCACCCGGCGGCAGTCGGGGAGCGACTCGAGAAACAGCCGGCCGTAAGGCTTGCTGAGAATCCGGGAATCGAGGATCACGACCATGCCGTGGTCGCGCTGCGAGCGAATCAACCGGCCAAATCCCTGCTTGAGCTTGAGCACCGCCTCGGGCAGCTGGTAGTCGGCAAACGGGTTGCCCCCGCCCGCCTTCACGGCTTCGAGCCGGGCCGCCAAGAGTGGCCGATCTGGCACGCTGAACGGCAGCCGCGTGATAATCACGTTCTGCAGCGCGTCGCCCGGCACGTCGACCCCTTGCCAGAAACTGTCAGTGCCCAGTAGCACCGCGCGGGGGTGGGCCCGAAATCGTTCGAGCATTTGGCTCCGCGGCACGCCGTCGGCCTGGCACAGCAAAAGCAAGTCGCGTTCGGCCAGCCAGGGCGTCAGCTCCACGGCTACTCGTTTCATCATGTCGTAGCTGGTAAACAGCACGAAGGCGTGACCGTCAGTGCGGGCCACATAACGACGAATCATTGCCAAGGCCAGCCGCTCGTAGCGCTGTTTGTCGAGCGTGGGGTCGGGCATGCCGTCGACCAGCACCAACTGGGCCTGCTGCTGGTAGTCGAACGGGCTGCCCCAGCGCTGGCAGTCGGCCTGCGTCAGCCCAACGCGGGCCTTGAAGAAATCGAACGAGCCGCCGCGGCCAACCGACAACGTGGCGCTGGTCATGATGACCGTCGAGACCTTGTCGAACAGTTGCTGGCGCAAGGCGGGACCCACGTCGAGCGGGGCGGCGGCCAGCGTCAACCGCTGCCGGCCGCGACGGCTGCGCGTGGCCTCGATCCAGTACACACTGTCGGCGTCTCGCTGCGAGCGCCAATCGTCGGCCAGCGTCGCCAGCGACTGCAAACGTTCGGCGGCCGACGTAAAGTCCAGCCGCTCTTCTTCCGGCACGCTGCTGGCGCAGGTCTTGAGCGTGCGGGCCAGCTTGACCAGCGAGGGGCTCAGCACGTTGCCCACCAGGTTTGGCCGGTCAATGCGCCGGGCGGTTTCGCTGGCGCCAGGCATCTGGTCGGCCACTTCGTCGAAAAATTGCTCGGCGCGGAAGCGGCACTCTTGCACTTCGCGCTGCGCGTCGCCCAGCCGGTGGTGGGCCAGCAGGCCGCGCTGGGTGCGCTCGTTGTACAGCTTGCCCAGCACGTATTCGATTTGCCCCGACGACAGGTGCACGCCCAAGTGGTCGCTGGCCACGGCTTCCATCGTGTGGGCCTCGTCGAAGACGACTACGTCGTAGTCGGGCAGAATGCTCGCGCCTTGCCGGCGCAACGCCAGGTCGC
>CAZPED010000081.1:0-9917 GCA_964585335.1 uncultured Planctomycetaceae bacterium
TTTCCGGTGCCGGCGGCGCGATTGGCCGAGGTCGACGGCGAGTAAGCCCCCCGCGCGTGCGCACCGTGGGACGCGAAAAAGCGACGGCCGGCCCGCGCGGGTGGTCGGGGGCTGGCGGCACGACGGCCGGGCGATTCCCATTCTCGCACTTGCCCGTTGGCCCTATAATCGTGCGATCGATGACGGCTGGCTCAATAGGGACGCGGCGCTCGCTGGAAGTGCATGATGACGCAAACGGCCACGAAAAGCAGAATTCTGATCGCCGACGACAACGGCCCCAACGTCGAGTTGCTGGAAGCCTATTTGAGCGGGCTCGACTGCGAGATCGCCGTGGCCGTCGACGGCCGCGACACGCTGGCCAAAGTGGCCGAGTTTCAGCCCGACCTGATCCTGCTCGACGTGATGATGCCCAAGCTGAGCGGTTTCGAGGTCTGCGAGAAGCTCAAGTCGGACCCGGCCACGCGGGGCATCATGATTCTGATGGTCACGGCCCTCAACGAACTGGGCGACATCGAGCGGGCGGTCGAGGCGGGGACCGACGATTTTCTCAGCAAGCCGGTCAATAAGCTCGAGCTGGTCAAACGGGTCGAGAACATGCTCAAGCTGCACCACGTGACCGACGAAGTCGAGCGGCTGCGGCAATACATTGCCGAGATGGAAGACGCCGCTGGCCCCCGCGGCTAGCAGCTAGCAGAGCGGCGACTGCTCTTGCCCGCCCCCAGGCCTTTCGCTAAGAGAAGCCCCTTGGATTTTTGCGCGCCGCAAGAAGGCCGCGCGCCGCCGCCGCCGTCAGGACAAGGATGTCCGCCGCATGTCTCGCTCGATTGTCGTCGTCCCCTGCTATAACGAGGCCGAACGGTTGAACCTGCCGGCCATTCAGGATTTCGGCCGCCGCTCGGACACCGCTGAGCTGCTGTTCGTCAACGACGGCAGCCGCGACCAGACGCTCGAACTACTCGAGCACCTGCACAAGAACAATCCGCGCCGGTTCAGCTTCTTGCACCTAGCGCGCAACGGCGGCAAAGCCGAGGCCGTGCGCCAGGGTGTTCTGCTGGCCATTCGCTCGGGCGCCCAGTACGTGGGCTTTTGGGATGCCGACCTGGCCACGCCGCTGGCCGACATCGAGTCGTTTTGCCACGTGCTCGACCGGCACCCGGAAATCGAGCTGGTGATCGGCACGCGGATGCGGCTGCTGGGACATCGCATTGAACGCCGTCCGCTACGACATTACCTGGGCCGCGTGTTTGCCCGCACGGCCTCGCTGGCCCTGGGGCTGCGGGTATTCGACACGCAGTGCGGGGCGAAGATGTTTCGCGTATTGCCGCACACCGAGGGGCTGTTTGCCACGCCGTTCCGTTCACGGTGGATTTTCGACGTCGAGCTGCTGGCCCGCATGCGGGCCACGCGGCGGGCGTACGAGTTGCCGCTGGAGCGCGTGGTGTACGAGCATCCGCTCGATAGTTGGCGCGACGTGGCCGGCTCGACCTTGAAGCGGGGAGACTTCGTCAAGGCCGTCGGCGAGCTGACGGGTATCTATTGGACGTATTTGCGTCCCGGGGCGGTGTGGCGTGTGGATGGGCCTGCCCGGCAAGCGGCCCCCGCTCCGCACGCGCTGCCGACGACGGCCCACGACGAGCAGCGCGCGGCGTAACGTCGCGCCGCCGTTTTTCGTTTCGTGGTATTGCCGTGTGCCACTTGCTACGCCAGTGGCACGTCCATCGAGCGAGCAAAGCCGAGGCCGAGATTGCGGCGCAGCACTGGCGTAGCCAGTGGCACACGAGGTGACGCCAGTCGTGCGCGACGAGCGGTTTCAGTATCGGGTGGCGTGCGAGGGCAAAGCCGATGTGGATTCACGGCAAGCGTGTCGGAGACGCGTGGTGTCGCGTCTCAATCATGGCGGTCGCCGTGCTGGCTGGTGCCTTGGCCTGCTTGGCCGGCGAGACGGACGACACGGTCGAGCAAGCCAGAATCGCGTGGAACGCGTTTCTCGAGCAGCGCTGCACCAAGGGCAAGACCGAGACATCCGTTCGCAGGCTGATGGAACCGCGATGCCGCGAGCCGGGTTGGAATCGTGCCAACAACGAGACTTACGTCTTGCTGTTCTTGATCGACGACCACCATCAGGCTGAATTCATCTTTCGGAACGATGGTCGGTTGCTGACCAGGGTAAATCTCGAACGCCGCGGCCGGTGGCTACGTTTGCCGGATGGGACGGTGATCTCGATTCCCGACCCGCAAGAAGCCGCCCTGCAGGCGGCGGTTGGCGCCCAGGCCGTGGACTATGTGGCGAAAGCGAATGGCTATTCGCCACAAGAGCTATCCGCATTCGTGCAGCGCGGCCAGCAGGTCAACTCGTGGGAGGTGGTTGTGACGGTCAAAAGCCTGGCCGTGGATACCCCGAATTACCTGCTCGAGGTTATGGCGGACGGAGAGATCAAGGACCGACGCGCTAACCCGGGCGACGCCCAAACGCCGGCGGTTCAAGGGTCCAAGTGAGCGGTTGACTGCGGCATTCCTTGTCGCCCGGCGGGATTGTCAGCTATGCTGGATGTAGCGGCTGGCGGGGGCTGAGGACAGTTGCCGGCTGCCGGGCTACCGGGAATTGTTGGCATGGCTTGGATCAGGACAATCGCGTTGGTCGCGGCTTTATTGGTCGCGGCACTAGCGCTGGCCGGCGGCGCCCTGGCTGCCGAAACGGCTCGCACGCCCGCGGAGCGCGAGGCCGTGCAGCAGCAGATTGCCCAGTTGATCGCTCAGCTGGGCGACACGCAGTTTGCCGCGCGCGAGCGTGCCCAGCGCGAGCTTGTCAAGCTGGGCTTCGAAGCGTACGAAGCGCTGCTCGACGCCGAAAACAGCGACGACCCGGAAGTGGCCATGCAGGCCGGTTACCTGGTGCGGCAGATTCGGGCCGACTGGGTGCGCGAAACCGACCCGCGGCCGATTCAACAGATTCTCAAGGATTATGAAAGCCAGAGCGACGACCGCCGGTTGATCAAGATCCGGCAGTTGGCGCAGCTGAGTGGCGACCAGGGGCTCGATTGGCTGTGTCGGCTGGCGCGGTTCGAGCGTTCGCCGGTGCTGGCCCGCTACGCGGCGCTAGCGATCATTGGCCAGGGCGCGCCCACCGACGCGGCGGCCTGGGAGCGCCGGGCGACGACGATTACCAAGGCGGTCGAGAACTCGCGTCGCGCGCCGGCCCGCTGGCTGCTGGCCTACCTGCAAAGCCAGGCCGATCCGGCCGCCGGGCTCGACAAGTGGGCCGCGCTGGTCGCCGAGGAGCGTAAGACCCAGGACGAACATCCGCAGCAGACCAACAGCCAGATCGTGATGGAATTGCTGCGCCGGCAGATCGACTTGCTCGATCGGCTCGGCCGCGCCGACGAGACGGCCGCCGTGATGCACCAGATGGTGCTGTGCGAACGGGGCGACTCGGCCTCGCTGACCGAACTGATCGAATGGCTCGTCAAGCGGAAGGCCTGGAGCACGATCGACGAGGCCGCCACGCGGTTTGCCGCCAGCTTCGAAATCGACCCGCTGCTGCTCTACACGCTGTGCGAGGCGCGGCTGGCCCAAGGTAACAAGCAGCTCGCCGAGCAAACGGCCGAACAGGCGCTCAAACTCAGTGGCGACAGCCCGCAAGAACACGCGAACGTGGCCGACCGGCTGATGGACCGGGGCATGGTCGAATGGGCCGACCGCGAGCTGCGGCGCATCATTGCGCTGGGACCGGTCGGATCGAGCACCGAGATCATGGCCCGCCGCTACCTGGCCGACAGCCTGCACGACCGGCAGCGCGACCAGGAGGCCGGCGACGTGGTCAAGGAGCTGCTCGACCAGGCCGAAAAAGACCCGAACATCATGCAGCGGCTGCGCGTGGGGCGGCAACAAGGCGACACCACGCTGGGGCTGTTGCGCTCCAGCATGCACTATTACTTTGCCTGCGCCGCCGCCCACCAAGGCGACCCGGCCCGCCAGCGCCAGGAACTGGAAACGGCCTACGCCCAGGACCGCACGAACGTGGACGTGCTGATCACCCTCTATCGGGCAACAGCCGACGACGCCCCCCGCCGGGCCGAAGTGCTCAAGACCATTCGCGAAGTGGTCGACGATTGCCGTGTGCAGATCGAACGCTCGCCCGAGGAAACCACGACTTTCTACAACCAGGTGGCCTGGCTCGTGGCCAATACCGAAGGGGACATCGACGAGGCGATTCGCTACTCGCACAAGTCGGTCGAGCTAGCCCGGGCCGACGGCGAACCGTCGAAGCGGATTGGCGGGCTGATGGACACCTTGGCGCACTGCTACTTTGCCAAGCGCGACTACGTCAACGCCGTGAAGTACCAGGCGGAAGCCGCGCAGCTCGATCCGCACACTCAATCGATCAGCCGGCAACTCAAGACGTTTCGCGAAGTGCTGGCCAAACAGTCGGACGCGAAATAGGAATCGCCGACTCCCCAGAAGAATCTCTCGGGGGATCGCGGCAACCGAGGAGGTCGCTTGCCAATGGGTGCCGCTCGAGAGGATGAATCGGCCGGGCTTCGCCGTGTGCGGGCTGGAGCCGTCGAACTGGCCGTAGCGGATACTGGCCGCGGCAAACCGCTGCTGCTCGTGCACGGCTTTCCGCTCGATCACGCGATGTGGAACGCGCAGATCGCCGAGTTCTCGCGGACTTGCCGCGTGATCGCCCCCGACCTGCGCGGGTTTGGCGCCAGTCAGGTGGCGCCGGGCACCAGCAGCATGGAACAGATGGCCGACGACCTGGTGGCGCTGCTCGATGCCCTCGAAGTGCGCGAACCGGTCGTGCTGGTCGGATTGTCGATGGGGGGCTACGTCGCTTTTCAGTTCTGGCGGAAGTATCGCCAGCGCTTGCGCGGCCTGGTGCTGTGCGATACCCGGTCGATTCCCGATTCGCCCGAGGCGGCCGAGGGGCGATTGAAACTCGTCGAGAAGATACTCGCCGAGGGGACGGCGCCCTTGGCCGAGGCGATGCTGCCCAAGCTGTTCGCCGCGGGCACCGTGGCGCAACAGCCGGCGCTAGTCGAAAGTCAGCGGCAGGTCATTTTGCGCACCGATCCCCAGGGGGCGGCGGCGGCGCTGCGGGGCATGGCGGCCCGACCCGACGCGACCGAATACCTGGTGCAAATGGCGCTGCCGGCGCTGGTGCTGGTGGGCGAGCACGACGCGATTTCGTCGGTCGACGAAATGCGGCTACTGGCGCAGGCGATTGCCGGTAGCGAGTTCGAGATCGTCGCGGGGGCCGGGCACATGAGCCCGCTGGAGAATCCCCGGGCGTTCAACCAGCCCCTGGGACAGTTTCTGGAGCAAGTCGAGCACTCACACTGAACGATTGGAGGGGCCGGCGCGGAAAGCGAAGCGCGGCGGTTCAGGGGATTTCGAAGAGCGACTGGCTTTTGACGATGGCGTAGTCGTCGGGGAACGTGTGAAAGGCCTGGACGAGCAGGCTGCGGTTCCGCGCTTCGAGATTGATATAGCTGAGGGCCCCCAGCGCCATGCGGCCGCTGGAATCGAAGCGGTAGAGCATGCCCTGGTGCTGGCCGTCGCAGGCTAGTTCTTGCTGAAAGGTCCAGAACACTTCGGGCTCGACCGGTTCGAGCTGGAAGTTGACGTGATAGCGGGCCCCGCCGCGACACTCGACCTGGTCGCGCCCCTCGCCCTTGAGCTTGTAAGAGACCAGCCGACGCTTTTGCGGCAGCGGGTGGTGGGCGCTGGTGGCCACTTCGGTGAGCGTTTGGCCCTGGTAGCGCCAGGTGACGACGTGTCCGGCGCTGGTGATGTTGACCGTGACTTCGTAGGGACCGCGTTTGACGGTGCGCGTGCTGTGGATCTGGAAGAGTTCTGGATGGAGGGCCCGGCCGTATAACTGAAATACCAACTCAGCAACTTTCGGTCTAACAGAGAGCACAGCGCCGGCTCCTTCGGATCCTGTCGACAAGCGACTCACCACGAGCAACACGCTCGTATTATAAGCACGCTGGAGATAGCGACAAAGAGACTTTTCATTCCGCCCGCGAGCGCGAGATTTTCAGGTCTTGACTTTTGATGCGCATCCACTCCGCGGCCTGCTAGCACGGCGCTGCGCCGTGGCCATTCATCGAGCGCCGATCGAGGGGCGCGTAGCTGTTTGAACAACTGGCCGGGGCTCGCTGGAGTCGCGCTAGCCGCGCGTCAGCCGACGCTGACGAAGACGTCGTACAAGGCGTGCGTGCCGGCCGCGATGCCAAAGCCCCGATAGACGAAGACCACGGCAAAAAACGCGCCCGCCAGGCAGCGAAATGAAAAACTGAAGGGGTTGAACGCCTCGCCGTGCGGGCCGACGTAATGCGCGGCCGAAAAGATCAGACTGGTCAGCAGGATAGCCACCACGGCCGGCGCATGCCGGCGAGCGCCGAGCCACGCGGCACAGTTAACCAGGCCCGGCAATAGCAGCAAGCGGAACAGCACCTCTTCGTACACGCCCGCGCCGGCAAAGCCGAGCAGCCGGCCCAGTAGTGGCCCACCGATGGCCGCGGCCGGCAGGTAGGTCGTTGCGGGGTCGGGCTGCCAGGGAATCAGCGCTTCGTGCACGAGCACGGCTTGCAGGCGGCCGGCGATGAGTAGCACGAGTCCCAGCACCGCACTTTCGGCAAACATGACCAGCGGCACGGTGGGCGCGATTTGCCAGGCGTCGCGGCGCACGTGGTGCCAGGCCAGCAGCAGGCCGAGCGTGAGCACCGGCAGCAACAAGTAGTGACCCAGACCGACCAGGTCGAGCAGCTGGCGCAGCCAGACGTCGGCGCCGTTGCGCACCGCCTGGTTGCCGAGCGTGACAATGCCCACCTCGTAAAGCACCAAGAGCGGCAGCACGAGCGCCACGGCCGCCAATGGCCGCCGCGACTGCTGCCAATACTCGTCGACCGCGCGGCGCCAGGCGGGAACGGCCGGTTTGGGTTTGAGCTTGGCAGGCATGAACGGCTGGAACTGTGGGCGGGGGAATTCTTGGCGGCTGGCGCTTGCCCGATCATGTACTTGTTCGGCGCGTGCGCGGGGCGGTCTGAAGCTGCCCGGGCGCGGGCTCCGATTGGTGCGGACGTGCCGAGTTTTCGTTGGCAGGCTTTGCCAAACGAAGCGATTGTTCGCCCGCCCTTGAGCGCGCGGCTCAGTGCGCGGCGGGGCCGGCCTCGGGCGGACTGATCTCGCCGAGGTGGTAGAAGGCCAGCGCCAGAATGGCGTAGACGGCCAACAGCATCACCCCTTCCAGCCAGTGCGACTGCCCGTCCTGGGCCACCTGCGCCAGCACCAGGATGGCGATCGCCACGGCGACGATTTCCATGGTGGTAAAGTGCAGGTCGAGCGGGCGCTCGTGCCCCATCAGCATGCTGGCCAGCACCAGCAAGGGGGCCACGAACAGCGCGATTTGAATGCCGCTGCCCACGGCAATGTTGACCGACAGGTCCATCTGATTCTTGACCGCGGCGATCACGGCGGTCGAATGCTCGGCCGCGTTGCCCACTATGGCCACGACCACCACGCCGACGAACACCGAGCTCATGCCCAGCGAACGGGCCGCGTGGTCGACCGAGTGCACGAGCAGTTCGCCCATGGCGGCCACGCCAATCGTGGCCAGCAAGAGCATGCCCAGCGCTTTGCCGCGCGGCCACTCGGGGGCAGCGTGCGAGCGGTCGGCCGCTTCGATTCCCTCGGGCTCGGTTCCCAGCAGCGTGCGATGGGTGACCAGCGTGAACACCAGGCTGAGCAGGTAGACGACCGCGAGAATGGCGGCGATCTCCTCGCTGAGCGATTCGACGGCGTCGAGCTGTCGCGGCATGAGCGGCTGGCTGGCGGCAAACACGTGATAGTAGAGCGTGGGCATCATCAGCCCCACGGTGGCCAGGGTGAGCAGCGTGGCCCCCATGCTGGCCGCGGTGGAATTGAAGTTCTGATACTTGTACCGCAGGCCGCCGAACAGGGCCGAGGCGCCGAGCACCAGCAGCACGTTGCCGATGATCGACCCGGTGATCGAGGCTTTGACGAGCGGATACATTTGCGGCCCCTTGGCCAGGGCGGCCAGGGCGATGATCAGCTCGGCGGCGTTGCCGAACGTGGCGTTGAGCAGCCCACCCAGCGAAGGGCCGAGCGTGGCGGCCAGGCATTCGGTGGCCCGCCCCATGATGCCGGCCAGTGGAATAATGGCGATGCCCGACGCAAAGAACACCCACAGCTCGCCGGCACCGAACAGCCAGAAGGCCAGCGCGCAGGGCAGCGCCAACAGCAACAGGTCGAGCGGTCGACCGATCAGTTTCTTGAGGAGCGGGTTCATCGGCAACCTTGGGGCGCGCTAGTGGCGGCGGTAAGTCCTACATGGCAAAGTGCGGCCAGTCTAACGTGCCAGTTCGACATCGCAAATTCGGGATTGGCTGGAGGGCAACATTCACTGGGCGTCGGACGGGGGTCTTGCCGGATGCTAACTAATCTGGCAGTCACCAGTCGCAATGTGTACAATTGTCCACATGCAAGGCGAGGTTCCTCAAACTCGAATCGTCGGTCGCGGCGCGGGCATCAGTCCGGCGAATCGCTTTGAAAGCGTGCGCACCGAGGACGATTGGGAGCAGCTCGACGCCAGCGAGTTGCCGGATGACGAGCGGCGCGTGCCGACGCAGTTGCTGCCCGACCAGACGCGGAGCATCATCGTCGAGAACAACAGCCCCGACGTGCCGTTTCGCTA
This sequence comes from uncultured Planctomycetaceae bacterium, assembly GCA_964585335.1. Classification (GTDB taxonomy): domain Bacteria; phylum Planctomycetota; class Planctomycetia; order Pirellulales; family PALSA-1355; genus CAZPED01. The sequence continues at coordinate 8,723 of CAZPED010000081.1, forward strand.
TAGCGTGAATCCTTACCGGGGCTGCGAGCATGGCTGCGCGTACTGCTATGCGCGGCCGGGGCACGAAATGCTGGGCATGAACGCGGGACTCGACTTCGAGACGCGCATCCTGGTGAAGTACGAAGCGCCCGCCCTGCTGCGGGCCGAGTTGGGGCGCAAAGGCTGGCAAGGTGAGCAGATCACGATGTCGGGAGTGACCGACTGCTACCAGCCCGCCGAGCGCTCGCTCAAGCTGACGCGCGGCTGCCTGGAGGTGATGCTCGAAGCCCAGCAGGCGGTCGGCATCATCACCAAGAACGCGCTGGTGACGCGCGACCTCGATCTGCTGGCCCAGCTGGCGCGCGAGCGGCTGGTGCACGTGTACCTGAGCATCACGACGCTCGACGACACGCTGGCCCGCAAGCTCGAGCCGCGCACCGCCACGCCGCAGGCCCGGCTGCGAGCCGTGCGAGCGCTGGCCGACGCGGGGGTGCCGGTGGGCGTAATGACGGCGCCGGTCATTCCCGGGCTCAACGACGAGGAAGTGCCGGCACTCTTGGACGCCGCGCGGCAGGCCGGCGCAATGTCGGCCGGCTACGTGCTGTTGCGGCTGCCGTTTGCCGTGCGGCCGATTTTCGAAAACTGGGTAAGCGAGAACTACCCGGACAAGGCCGAGCGTATCCTGGCTCGCATCCGCGCGACGCGCGACGGGCGAATGAACGACTCGACCTGGGGGCAGCGCATGCGCGGCGTGGGGCAGTACGCCGAGCAGATCGAGCAGACCTTCAAGGTGTTTCGCAAGAAGCTGGGGCTCGACGTACCGCTGCCGGAGCTCGATTGCGGCAAGTTCCAGTCGCCCCAGCCCACCAGCGGGCAATTGCGGCTGTTCTAGCGATTCGCTCGCGCCTGATCCCTGACTGTACCCCATGCTTTTTCTTCGTCTGGCCGCATACAATACTGCGCGGTCGTGAGCCTGGTTATCGGCGGGTTGAGCGGTTCGGGGAGATTGCCGGATATGTCGTTGTTCGAAGCCAGCGAAGCGGCGAATCGCCGCCGCGCGCAGCCCCTGGCGGCGCGGAGGCGGCCCACGACGCTCGATGAGGTCGTCGGCCAGCAACACTTCCTGGGCGCAGGCAAACTATTGCGCCAGCTGCTGGCCGCCGACCGGCTGGGGTCGGTGATTTTCTATGGCCCCCCGGGCACCGGCAAAACCACG
>CAZPED010000082.1:0-9908 GCA_964585335.1 uncultured Planctomycetaceae bacterium
TGCTGATAGGCGTAGACGTTGGCGGGAAAGACGGCCAACAGCAGGGCGATCAGGCCCCAGGCGGCCAGCCGCGTGGTTTGCGGCACCAGCAACAGCGCGCCCAGCAGCACCTCGGCCACGCCGCTGACCAGTACGGCCGGCCGATGCCACTGGAGCGGAATGTAGTCGGGCATCAGCTTCAGGTAGAACGCTTCGTCGCGAAAGTGATTCAGTCCCGCCACGACAAAGAACACGCCAAACAGCAGTTTCGTCGCGAACTTGAAGAGTGCCATGAGGGGCCGCCTTTCGTGTATTTGCACCGCGGAAAGTCCATTGACACGCCGCGACTAGTGTAACGCATTGCCAGCGGCGAGTATTCGACGCGTCAAAACCGTTCCCGTCGTGGGCATTTGCTTGCCGTCGGCTGCCTGTCGCGATAGACATAGAACGCGTATTCGCGCTGGCGGCCCGGCCGCTTACGGATCAATCGCCCCTGGAAGTGAGATTCTCAAATGACACGCCCAAACGCTCGCCAGGCACTGACGCTGGTGGAAGTGCTGGTGGTGATCGCCATCATCGGCGTGCTGGTGGCCATTCTGCTGCCCGCGGTGCAGGCCGCTCGCGAGGCCGCCCGCAGCACCGAGTGCAAATCGAACCTGCGGCAGATCGGCATCGCCGTGCTGCAATACTACGACGTTTACCACGGGCACTTCTTTCTGCACCACCCGTACGATGCTGACGTGACGGCGCAAGAGGCCGCTTCCGATTCGTTCGCCGAGATCTACTGGGAGGACAAGCTGACCCCCTTTATCGGCGGAGCGCACGAGGCCAACGAGCAACTGGCCAAACAGGGCATCATCGTCGACATGATCTATCGCTGCCCGTCGGACAATTCAATTCGCACGGCGTTTCTGGACGAGACCGGCCAGCTCGACGGTATCACCAATCGCACCAGTTACCTGATGAATTCGCTGCTCAGCCACAAGACCCGCCGCTATGGGCTGTGGACGCAGAAGAAGTTCGACGTGCAGGTCGGCACGTCGAAGTGGATCTCGTTCGCCGAACGCAACCCCGAGGCGTTTACCAAGGAATCGGGCAACGACCCCCGGCAGGACGACTACGACATCTGGCTGGGGACGCGGACCTTCGAGCCTTGGCTCTCAACCGAGCGGCACGCGGGCGTGGCCAACTACCTGTACCTCGACGGCCACGTCTCGTCGCTCACGTTCGACGAGGCCGTGCCCGACATGTTCCCCGACGGCGCGGTGCTGATCGACGACGGGAGTTATAGTCAGTAGGGGCGCGGAGATCTCAGACTTGCACGTCACGCGCGAGACCACTAGGATACCAATTGTGGGGGATATGTGATTAACCATTCCGAATGGGTAATGGCGCATGGACAAACAGATTCAGGAGCAACTGATGCTGGGCGGGGTGGCACTTGCCTGCGGCGTGGCAACATGGCTCATCCCCTATCGCTGGAATCCCTTCAAGCTGAAACGTTTATTTCGCGGCATGCTTTCTGATTCTGCCAACGCCGTGGTGCCGAAAGTTGTCGGCACGATTCTGGCCCTGATTGGCGCACTGGTGCTTGCCGGCACCGCGATCGTGGGACGATTCACCTGAACTGCCGGCAAAGTTCGCACGGCAAAGTTGCAGGACGTCTCGCCTTGCCGGCGGAATTTGCTCGGTTTCAGCAATGATTTCGGGTAAGTGCCCCGCCAGCCGACCACTACGCGAGCGCATTGCTCTTGATAAACTATAGGGTTCCCATTCACGTCCGCTTTGGAACCCTTGGACTGTGACGCTTGGTACCGCCCCAACCGCTGTCCTTTCGCGCCCCGAGCTGTTGGCTCCGGCGGGTGACTTGGAGTGCGCGCGGGCCGCGGTCGAAAACGGCGCCGATGCGGTCTATTTCGGCCTCGACGCCGGCTTTAATGCCCGGGCCAGGGCCACGAACATCTCGCTCGAAAGCCTCGACGAGCTGATGGCCTATCTGCACGGCCGCGAGGTGCGGGGCTACGTCACGCTCAACACGCTGGTGTTCAGCTCCGAGCTGCCGGGAATCGAACACGTTGTGCGCCGCGTGGCGCAGGCCGGTGTCGACGCCGTGTTGGTGCAAGACTTCGGCCTGGTGCGGCTGATTCGCGCTATTTGTCCCGAGCTCGAGATTCACGCCTCGACGCAAATGACGCTTACCAGCGCGGAAACCATCGAAGCGGCCCGGGCGCTGGGTATCCAGCGCGTGGTGCTGGCGCGCGAGTTGTCGATCGACGAGATCGGGCAAATCGGCCGCGGCACCGAAGTGCCACTTGAGGTGTTTGCCCACGGCGCTCTGTGCGTGGCTTATTCGGGCCAGTGCATGACGAGCGAGTCGTTGGGCGGCCGCAGCGCCAATCGGGGTCAGTGTGCCCAGGCGTGCCGGCTGCCCTATCAACTGGTGTGCGACGGCCAGGACGTGGACCTGGGCGACCGCCAATACTTGCTCAGCCCGCAGGACCTGGCGGCTTATGCACTGGTGCCCGAGCTGCTGGCCGCAGGGGTTCGGTCCTTCAAGATCGAAGGCCGGTTGAAAACGCCCGAGTACGTGGCCAATATCACGCGGCACTATCGCCAGGCGATCGACACGGCGCTGATCGGCCAACAGGTGGAGTTTTCGCCGCGCGAAGTCGAGGAGATGGAGCTGTCGTTTTCGCGAGGCTTTTCGCCGGGCTGGCTGCACGGCTGCGACCACAAGATGCTGGTCCCCGCCACCAATTCGGCCAAGCGGGGCGTGCTGCTCGGTCACGTCCGTTCGGTGCGCAATGGTCGCGTGGCCGTCGAGCTGGCCGCCTCGATCAAGCGGGGTGATGGCGTGGCGTTTGCCGGCAACCGGGCCCAGCAGCAAGAGCAGGGTGGCCGCGTTTACGAAGTATTTCGCGACGGCCGTTCGCTCGACGAAACGGTGGCCGAGGGGATCGTGCAACTGGCTTTCGGCCACGGTGCCCTCGACTTTTCGCGGATTGCCGTTGGGCAGGAAGTGTGGAAGACCGACGATCCGCAACTGGCGGCGCGGCTGCGCAAGTCGTTCACGTCGGCCCATCCGCTGCGGCGGCTGCCGATCGACGTGCATGTCGTGGCCGCCGTGGGCCAGCCGCTTGTACTCACGGCCCGCACCCCGGGTGGAACGACGTGCGTGCTTACTTCGCCCGAGCCGCTGGCCGAAGCGCGGAAGCACCCGCTGTCGATCGAGGTGCTGCGCGAGCAGCTGGCTCGTCTCGGCGGCACGCGCTACGAACTGGCTAAGTGTACCGCCGACATCACCGGCGCACCGATGGCGCCATTGAGCGTGCTGGGGCAACTGCGCCACCGGCTGGTCAAGGGGCTCGATGAGTTATGCATTCAGCCGCCACGGCGACAATTGGCGGCCGAAGGGGCGCTCGAGCGACTGCGCGAAGCATTGCGCCGTGATGAGCCCGACGTGCAAGCCGGCGCGCCCGAGTTGCACGTGCATTGCCGCTCGCTCGTGCAGCTTGATGCCGTGTTGGCTGCGGGCGTGAAAAGCCTGCAAGTCGACTTTGCCGACATACGACACTATGGCCCGGCCGTCGAACGGGCCCATGCGGCTGGGGCCACGATCCTGTTGGCCACGCCGCGGATTCAAAAGCCCGACGAGATGGGCATCTTTCGCGTGCTGCTGCGCCACCAGGCCGATGGCATCTTGGTGCGCAACCTCGCGGGGCTGGCCTTCTACGCCGAGCGGCAGGTGCCGGTCGTCGCCGACTTTTCGCTGAACGCCACGAACGAACTGACGGTCGACTGGCTGCTGGGCGCCGGCGTGCAGCGGGTCACCGCTTCGTACGACATGAACCGCGAGCAGTTGCTCGACCTAGTCGCCCACGCGCCGGCCAGCCGGCTCGAAGTGGTAGTGCACCAGCACATGCCGATGTTTCACATGGAGCACTGCGTGTTCTGCGCCGTGCTGTCGCCGGGCACTAACAAACACAATTGTGGCCGACCGTGCGACGTTCATCAGGTGCAATTGCGCGATCGCGTGGGCATGGAGCATACGTTGCTAGCCGACGTGGGTTGTCGCAACACGCTGTTCAACGCCGTGCCGCAAAGCGCCGCCGAGGCAGTGCCGCAATTGCTGGCCAACGGCGTGCGCCACTTCCGCGTGGAATTGCTGCACGACGAGCCGGCCGAGGCGATCGCTCGCACGATCGAACTTTATCGCGAGCTGCTGGCCGGCCAGCGCACGGGCAAGCAGGTGTGGACGGCCCTCAAGGCGGCCAACCGCGTGGGCGTGACCCGCGGTACGTTGGAAGAGCGCCGCGATCCGCTGGCGATTCTGTAGTTTTGGTGTTTCGCGGAGCAAATCGTCACGTGGCGGCGCAGCGCACACTGGTGTTTGGCACAGGCAATCGGAAAAAAGCCGCCGAGCTGCTGGCGCTGGTTGCGCCCTTGGGGTTCGAGCTGAAAACGCTGGCCGACGTGGCCCAGCCGCTCGACGTCGACGAAACGGGCCAATCCTTTGCCGAGAATGCGGCCCTCAAGGCTTGCCGGCAAGCGGCGCATCTGGGCGCCTGGGTGGTGGGGGACGATAGTGGCCTGGTCGTCGACGCGCTCGATGGCCGCCCGGGCATTTACTCCGCGCGTTTCGCCGGGCACCAGGCGACCGATGCCGATAACCGCTGCAAGCTGCTCGACGAATTGACCCACGTCACACCCGCGCGCCGCACGGCCCATTTTGTCTGTCACCTGGTGTTGGCCGATCCCAGCGGGACAATTCGTGCCCAGGCCGAGGGCCGCTGCCAGGGCCGAATCTTGCTCGGCGAAGCGGGCAGCGGCGGGTTTGGCTATGACCCGTTGTTCGAAGTCGTGGAATACCACCGCACATTCGGCGAGCTGTCGCCGGCCGTCAAGTCGGTGCTTAGCCATAGGGCCCGCGCCATGGGGCAACTGATTCCGCGCATCGAGCGCTTGCTGGCCGAAGGAGCCTGGGACGCGCGTGGCTGAATCGTTCGACATGATCGCGAAAACGTTCTTCGGGCTGGAGAACGTATTGGCCGAAGAGCTCGAAGCGCTAGGGGCCGAACGGATCCGCCCGGGCCGGCGAATGTGCGCGTTTCGTGGCACGCAGCGGTTGATGTACCGCGCCAACGTCGAGTGCCGCACGGCGGTGCGAGTGCTTAAGCCTATCTACAGCTTTACGGCGGCTGACGAGCAGGCCCTGTATCGCGGGGTGCAGCAGATTGATTGGCGACAATACCTCGACGTCGAGGGCTCGCTGGCCATCGATCCGGTCGTCCACTCGGTGACATTTACGAACTCGTTGTACGTGGCGCAGTTGGCCAAGGACGCCGTGGTCGATCAACTCCGCCGCGGCACGCGCCGGCCGACGGTCGATCTGCAAGACCCGCAGCTGCGGATCAATCTGCACATCGACCAGCAGCGTGCGACCGTGTATCTCGACGCCTCGGGCGATTCGCTGCACAAACGCGGCTATCGCGCCGCCACAGGCGAAGCGCCACTCAACGAAGTGCTGGCCGCGGGAATCCTGCGATTGACTGGCTGGGACGCGCGCAGCCCGCTGGCCGACTTCATGTGCGGTTCGGGCACATTCCTGATTGAAGCGGCACTTATGGCCCGTCGCATCGTTCCGGGACTGTTGCGGCGGCAGTTCGGCTACATGCGCTGGCGCGACTATTGCCAAAAGACGCACGCCGCGGTGCTGGAAGCCGCTCAGAAACAAGTACGCGGTCCGGTGCGGTTTCCGATCCAAGGCTCGGACCTCGACGCGGCAGTGATCGAGGCGGCCCGGACCAACGCTCGCCGGGCGGGAGTCGATCGCGATATTGCCTGGAAGGTCGAAAACTTCGAAGCGGCCGGGCCGCCCGCGCCCGTGGGCACGCTCATCGTGAACCCGCCTTACGACGAGCGAATGAAGGCGGCCAAGATCGCGGCCGTATATCAACGCCTCGGCGACGTGCTCAAGCATCACTGGGGTGGCTACACGGCTTGGGTGCTGACCGGCAATCTCGACGCGGCCAAACAAATCGGTTTGCGGTCCAGCCGACGGGTGCGGTTGTTCAATGGTCCCATCGAATGCCGGCTGCTGAAGTTTCCCATCGAGGCACTGGCGGCCGAGGGAGACGCGACGCCCACCGACCTGCCCGCGCGACACGATCCCTCGACCGAGCTTGCCAATCGACTGGCGCGAATGGCCAAGCACTGGCACCGCGCGGCGCGCCGGCAGCAGATCACCGCCTACCGGCTGTACGATCGCGATTTGCCCGAGGTGCCACTGGCCGTCGACTGGTACGACGGTCACCTGCTCGTCAGCGAGTACGCGCGAGCCCACAGCCGCACCGAGATCGAGCAACACGGGTGGCTGCGGCAAATGGCCCAGTTGATCAGTTCAACGCTCGACGTGCCCAGCGAGCGCGTGCATGTGGTGACCGCCACGGGCCAATACCTGAGCGCGTCGTCTGGGGCGCAGGATCGGGCGACGATCGAGCTCGACGTCCAGGAAGGTCCGCTGGTGTTTTCCACACGCCTTGGAGCGGGACGCGAGACGGGACTGGCGCTCGATCGCCGCACCGTTCGCGCCAAGCTGCGCGAAGAAGCCGCCGGCAAACGCTGTCTGTCGCTCTGGGCGGGCGGAGGAACCGCCGCAGTGGCCATGGGCGCCGGCGGCGCCGCGGAAACCGTGAGCGTCGAAAAATCGGCCGGGCTGGTGGCCCTGGCACGGCGCAATTGGCAGCGCAACCGCCTCGATCCCGCGCGGCTCGAACTCGTTTGCGACGATCCGCTGGCCTGGCTCGAACGGCTGACGGCCGAGCGGCAGTTTGACTTGATCGTCGTCGAAGCTCCGGGATTCGATGGCAAACGTCGCGAGGGGGTGTGGAACGTGCAAGATGGGCACGTGGCGCTACTCAACAAGCTGCTGGCGCACACGGCCCCTGGCGGTCGCATCTACCTGGTCACGCCGTTTCGCCGGTTCACGATGCACGCGGCGGAGGTGCAAGGCGCGTCGGCCCGCGAGATTACCCGGCAGACGGTGCCCCCCGAGTTTCGCGATCGCAAGGAGCATCGCGCATGGCTGCTGCTGCGCGGCGACGCATCACGCACGGGCGGCGCCGACCAGGGCGGCTAGGCAAAAAACCAGCACATGGCTAGCGTGCAGGCCACGAGCACAGCGGCCCAGAACCGGTCGTGCTGGTACCAGGGACGGTGAGCATCTCGTGCGTCGGCAGGGTCGTGCCGATAGTGGGCCCAGGTGTATTGCTCGCGCTGCGCGTTGCGCTCGCCGCGCGTGGCCAGGCTGGTCGCCAGCAGCACGAGGTAGCAGCCGACGGTGGCCAGCCCCGCGCGATGAAAGGCTTGCAGGTCGTGATTCCAGCCGCGGGCGGCAATCTGGACGAGTGCCACCGACAGCACGGGCCCGGCCACGATGCTGGCTAGCGCGCCGGTGGCCGTGGCCGACGGCTGCAAGATGCCGGCCACGTAGGCGACGATGACGCCTGGCACGAGGTAGGCGTTGTAGTCGGCCATGGTGTTGAAGATGCCCCCTTTGGTTTGGCCGTAGGCCAGCGACAGCGCGATAGCGAGCCCCACCATCAGCATCATGGCGACGCGTCCGACCCAGATCAGCCGCATTTCGCTGGCGTCGCGGTGCAGGTACTTCTTGTAGATGTCGAAGGTGAACAGCGTGGCGGTCGAGTTCATCATCGAGTCGATCGTCGAGAGAATGCCCCCCACCAGGCCGGCCATGACGACGCCCACCAGTCCATAGCCGGTGGGAATCAGCTTGCGGGTCAGCGCGGCAAAGGCGGTGTCGCTTTCCGAGGCCGGATCGATCGGCAGGATGTAGGCCGCGGCCATGCCGGGCACGATGCACAAAAACGGAATCAGCAGCTTGAAGAAGCCGGCCGTAATCGTGCCGGTGCGGGCATCCCAGCCGGTGCGTGCCCCCAATGCGCGCTGCACCATGAACTGGTTGGTACCCCAATAGTAAAGATGCAGCACCATCAGCCCCGAGAGCACGCCGCTCCAGGGCAGCGTGGGATGATCAGCCGGAAAGAAGACGTGGAACTTCTCGGGCTGTTTTTCGAGCAGGCCGGAGATGCCGCCAACGTCCGGATGCCAAATGGCCAATACGGCGATGATGCCGCTGCCGACGAGCAGGATGATACTTTGCACGACGTCGGTATAGATGACCGCTTTAAGCCCGCCGAATACCGTGTAGGCGGCAGCCACGCCGGCCAGCAGCCAGACCGAGCTTTCGTAGCTGAACGCGTAGTCGGAGCCGGCCGTGAGTGTTTCGACGGTGAGCGCGCCGAGGATCAGCGTGCCGACCATTTGGATGAGCAGGAAGGCCATGTTGGTGATCGAGTAGACCAGCAAGCTGCGATCGTCAAACCGTCGGCCGAGATACTCCGACAGCGTGTAGACGCCCATCCGGCGGTAAAAGGGCAGGAAGAAATAGCACATCATCAGCAGGCCAAAGATGGCGCCGAACTCGAAGTTGGCCTGGGCAAAGCCTTCCTTCAAACCCGCGCCCATCATGCCCACCATGTGGTGCGAGCTGACGTTCGTGCCGAAGATCGAGCCGGCGACGGCCCACCAGGCCACGCTCTTGCCTGCCAGGTAGTAGTCGCTTGTGCCCTCTTCCTTGCGGCCCACCCACATGCCCAGCGCGGTGACGGCCAAGGTGCTGCCAACCAGAATCACCAGGTCGAGCCACTGGAGCGGCACGCTCGTGGTCTGACCAAGTAAGATCGTCGAAACGCCGCCCATCGTTTCGTCCCTTGTCGAGTTGCAAGAAGATGCCGAGGCTGCACGTTAACAGTCTCGGCCAACAGCGGCAAGCAGCGCGGCCAAGTTTCGTGCCAGCCGGCAGTCGAGCCATCCGCCGGGCGCCCCAGCGCCAGTCTTAAGGAGCCGGCTGAAAAGCGACGTCCCACAGCGCGTACCAGGCAGGCAGCGTCGCCAGCTCGCGCCGAGCGCGCTCGGCGGGATCTGCGAATGTAACCCGCAGCGGCGCCGCCAACGCCACCCACTGCCAGATGTCGAACTCGGCTAACAGCCCAAAGGCGAACAGCTCGGGCAGTGTCTCGACGGTCTTATCCTGCTCGATCAATTCGTGCAGACTGGCCAGCGATTGATTCACGTTTACGTGGTCGAACGCTGCTGGCCGGAGGGCCGCGGCCACCAGCGCCGCGGCGCTCGCCCGGGGGCCGATGGCACTGAGCGTCAGTCTTGTCTGAGGTTGCCGCGACCGGATCCAGCGGGCAACGGCCGCGAGCTGCGCCGTCTGGATGCCCAGCGGACGCTCGCCCACGGCGGCCACCAGCAGCGGGAAGAGAAAGTCGGGATCCTGCCCTTTAAGTTTCGACTCGCCCCATAGCAGCGGGTCGATAGCGATCACGCGCTCGCCGGCGGCAACCCACTGTTTGGTCTCCGCGGCGACGCTCGCACGCCCCGCATCGGCCACGACCAGCCGCGTCGCTGCCGGCTCGCTGCCGGCGGGGCGGATCTCGACAACTGGAATCGTCCAGGCGTCATTCAGCGTGAGCCGAAAGTGCTCGACCGCGATCGCCGCGGCAGGGCTATCTGCCGCGGGCAGTTTTTCGGCCGCGGCCTGGTAGTCTGGCACCCGCAGCAGTGCCCGGAGCTCGCCGCGCCGCTTGAGCTGCCATGCTTCGGCCGCCGCCCGGTCGGTTGGCAGCTTTGGCTGCCGGCGCAGACCCGAGGCCAACTGCTCGGCCAGTCGATGAAAGTCGAGGTTTTCGCCCGGCAGCGGCATTTCGAGCTGGGCGGCCGTTTTCAGCTCGGCTTCCGAGGCGATCTCGCTCCGCGCGAAACTGCTTTCGCCCGGGTAGAAAAAGTCGGCCAGCATGGCGTAATACTGCTCGCGGTTCTCGCGCTCGAAGTTGTGCGTGCCC
>CAZPED010000083.1:0-9848 GCA_964585335.1 uncultured Planctomycetaceae bacterium
CATAGCTTCCTCGTTTGGCACTCGCGAATCGTAGATTCCCAAGAGCGGGTTGTACACCGGCGGCTGGTTTGCCAACCGCAACACTTCTTCGCGCGGGGCCGGCATCACGACCAGCTCCGCCGTGGTTCCCATTTGCCGGCCCAGGGCCAGGCCCAGTTCGCCCGCCTCGCGCACGTCGGCCGGCGAGCCAATCAGTTTGATGCACTGCGCGGCACTGTCGGCGCTTTCAATGCCGACCAGTCGCACGCCAGCGGCCTTGATGCAGCGATCGGTAACCAGCAGCGCCGGCGCCAGGTTGCCAATTTCCAACAGGGCCAGCGCCCAAGTCTTGTCGGTGGGGATATGCATCAACGCGCACGCGGGGGTGAGTTCGTCAGGCGGGAAATCAGTGTTTTGCCAAGTGTAGCATAGATTACGGTGGCGCGGAGGAATCGCGCTAGCGCCGCGTCGTGCTTGCCAATTCTGGCTCGACCCCCAGCGACGACCAGCGAACCCGCGCCGTGGTTGCCGCGTAACAGAGTCTGCATGGGCTTATCCGAAAATTTCCTTGACTCTCTCGCCGGCGGTAATTTTAATCCAAACCGCGGCGAGTTTCTGGGGGCTTCGGGCAGCGCTCGCCGCATGCATGGCGTCGTCGCATGTCTACTGTGGAACTGGCCGAGTTCCCGCGGGCGTGTGCGCCGCAATTTCCGCGCTCGTCGCAGCACGAGCGGGGAACTGCATAACCCTTCTTTCTAGAGGCACCCCCGGAGCACTCTCGCGATGCGCAAGCCCCCTGTCTGGTCGATGTGGCAACGTCTCACCGCTGGCCCCGCCCCCAAACCGCGTCCCGCACGCCGCCCGCTACGTCTCGAAGGCCTGGAAGGCCGCGAGATGTTCACCGTGGCCGTCACGCCCGTCTATCAGATCGACAACTCCTGGACCTCGGGCTTTCAGGCCGAACTGCAACTGAAGAGCAACGAAGCGGCGAAGCTCACGGCTTGGAAGCTCGAGTTCGACCTGGCCGCCAACATCACCTCGATCTGGAATGCCCAGGTCGTCAGCCACACGGGCAATCACTACGTCATCGCCGGAGCCGCCTGGGATGCCGACCTGCCGGCCGGCGGCAGCGTCAGCTTCGGCTTCGTGGCCAGCGCCACGGGCACGCCCCCCACGCCCAGCAATTACCTGCTCAACGGCCAATCGCTAGCCACGTCGACACCGGCGCCGCCCACGATTTCGATCAGCGACGTTTCCGCTAGCGAAGGCAACAGCAGCGTCAGCGGCGCCACGTTCACGGTCAGCCTGTCGCGCGCGGCGACCACGCCCATTACCGTCCGCTATGCCACGGCCAACGGCACCGCCACGGCCGGCTCCGACTATACGGGCCTTAGCAACACGCTCACGTTCGCGGCCGGCCAAACCACCAAGACCCTCACGATTCCGATTCGTGGCGACACGACCGTCGAACCCGACGAGATCTTCTACGTCGATCTGTCGGCCGCCAGCGGCGCCACGCTGGCCAAGGCCCGCGGCACGGGCACCATCAAGAACGACGACGTCGCGCCCCCCACCACCTCGGGCAACGTCGATTTCAAGGTCACCAGCGACTGGGGCTCGGGCTACACCGCCCAGGTCACGCTGCGCAACACCGCCACGACGGCACTGGTCAACTGGGTGCTCGAATTCGACTATGCCGGCAGCATCACCTCGATTTGGGACGCCACGGTCGTCAGCCACGTCGGTAACCACTACGTGATTCAAAACGCCGGCTACAACGCCACGATCGCCGCCGGCGGCACCCAGTCGTTCGGCTTCAACGGCAGCCCGGGCAACGTCACGGTCGGCCCGACGAACTACGTGCTGCGCTCGGCGACGGGCAGCACGGGCGGCGGGGGCGGCACGAACCAAGCCCCCACGGCCGGCGCCGACTACGCCACGACGCCGCCGGGCCAGGCCATCACGATCAACGTGCTAGCCAACGACACCGATGCCGATAACGACGCGCTGTCGGTGGCGTCAGTATCGAGCGCTGCCCACGGCACTGCCGTGCTCAATAACGACGGCACGGTCCGCTACACGCCCACGGCGGGCTACACCGGCGCCGACACGTTCACCTATCAGCTGCGCGATGCCCGTGGCGCGACGGCCACCGGCACGGTGACCGTCAACGTAGCCAACGCGCCCGTGGCGGGCGTGTGGCCGGCGCAGGTTTACGCTCCCTACGTCGACATGACGCTCTATCCGATATACGACCTGGTGTCGGCCGCCCAAACGCAAGGCCTGCGATACTTCACGCTGGCCTTCATTACCGCCGATCCCAGCAACCGGCCCGCTTGGGGCGGCTACGCGGCCTACGCGCTGGGCACGGACTTCGACGCCCAGATGAAAACGCAAATCGCGGGCGTCCGCGCCCTGGGGGGCGACGTCATCGTGTCGTTCGGCGGCGCAGCCAACCAGGAGATGGCCGAGGTGCTTACCTCGGTGCCGGCGCTGCAAGCCGCCTATCAATCGATCATCGACGCCTACGGCCTGACGCACATCGACTTCGATATCGAAGGAGCCGCGGTGGCCGATCGGGCTTCGATCGATCGCCGCAACCAGGCCATCGCCGGCCTGCAAGCCGCCGCGGCCGCCGCCGGTCGCACGCTCGACGTGTCGTACACGCTGCCGGTCCTGCCCACCGGTCTGACCGCCGACGGACTGTATGTGCTGCAATCGGCCGTCCGCTATGGCGCCAACATCAGCGTGGTGAATGTCATGGCCATGGACTACGGCGACTCGGCCGCGCCCAACCCCGCGGGCAAGATGGGCGACTACGCCATCATGGCCGCCAATAGCCTGTTCACGCAGTTGCAGGGAATTTACGGCGCGGCGCGCACCGAGGCCCAGCTGTGGCGCATGGTGGGGGTGACGCCTATGATCGGCGTCAATGACATCACCAGCGAAACGTTCGACCAGCAGGAAGCTCGCGAGCTGGTGGCCTTTGCCGAACAGAAGGGCATCGGTCGGCTGGCGATGTGGTCGCTCAATCGCGACCAGCAGAACGCCGCGGGTAAGTTGAACTACGTCGACCTGAAGTCGAGCAGCGTGCTGCAATCGCCTTTCGAGTTCTCGCTGATCTTCAACACGTTTACCGGCTGACGGCCGGTTGCAGAAGGCAACGGGTGGCTAAGCTGTCCCGTGGGCGGCAGCAAGTCGCGGTGCCGGCGGCTCGACGAATCGGTTACGCCAATCCCCGATTCTTTAGCTCAGCCAGCACGCCTTGCACGATGCGGCCGATCTGCTCAGGATCGACCGCGTCGCCGCCCACCGGGCAGCCCCCCACCGGTTCGTCGGCAAAACCTTCCTCGGCCAGCAGGCAGGCCAGCGTGCGGCTGATGGTTTCCATCTGCACTTGCTGGGCGGCCGAGTAGGGCTGACGACTCTGACCCGTCTGAATGCCGCGCAGTTTGAGCGCCGCCCGAAAACCTTCGGGAAAGTCGGCCGAGTAGATCATCGCGTCGAACAGCGTGACCAGCTTGTATTGCAATTCGCGGGCCTCGTCGATTCGCCGAGCGACAGTCAGGTCGTACAGCTTGCGGGTGATCTCGGGCACCACGCCGCTGGTGGCGTTGGTGCCGCCGTCGCAGCCAATCAGCATCATCGGCATCAGGGCCGCGTCCCAGCCGGTCAGGAACGTGAAGTCGGGCCGGTGCGGGCGCACGGCCTGAATCATGCGGATCATGTGCGGCAGGTCGCCCGACGAATCCTTGATCGCCACGATCTTTTCGCACTCATCGGCCAGCCGCTGCACGGTGGGCACGTCGATCGGCGAGGCAAACATCGGAATGTTGTAGAGCGTAACGTCGACCGGCGTGTGATCGCCGATCTCTTTGAAGTAAGCGTACACGGCGCTAGGGCTGAGCTTGTAGTAAAACGGCGACACGATGGCCACGGCCCGCACGCCCAGTTCGTGGTAGTACTCGCAGGCCTTGATCGTCTCGCGGACGTTGGCTTCGGCCGCGCCGGCCAGAATGGGCACCCGGCCGCGATTCTGATCAGCCATGATCGCGATGATCCGCCGCCGCTCCTCGGGCGTGAAACGGGTGAACTCGCCCGTCGAGCCGTTTGGGTACAGGCCATGCACGCCGCGTTCGATGAGCCAATCGGTGTAGCGGCGCAGCTCGGGTTCGTTGATTTCGCCGCGAGCGTCCAGCGGCACGATGTTCGGAGTGAAAATGCCTTGCAGCTTGCCTGGGCGCGTCATGGCGGGGGAGTGTTCCTGCGGGCGGGGGCGCCGGCCGGGCTGGCCAGCGCAACTGGGATGGTATGATGGAAGGCAGGAAAGCTTCCTGCCCGCCGGCTAGTCTAGCTACCCAAGGTTAGCTTGGAAACCGCCGCGTCTGGCGCGCCTGTCGGCCTTTTTCCCCGAATTCTCCGCTCATCGCCGTGTCCAAGCCACTCGGAAAGACCGCCCGCCGCCGCCCCGACCATGGCCCGCCGCCGGCGGCCGTCGCCCAGCCCGCGTTGAGCGCGGCCCTGCTGGTCATCTGGGGCGGACTGGCCCTGTACTTGCTGACCTACTTCCTGACTCCGCTGGCCAATGCGCCCCGCGCCGTGCAAGGCACGCTGCGGCGCGGCCATCTTTGGGCCGCCTGGCTGCTGGCCGACGAAACCGTCGGGCGCTGGTTCGAGGGCGTCTCGACGCAGTCGATCGTCCAGCGGCTGTCGATCATGGCCTGGGCCGGCGCGATCGTCGCCGCGGCCCTGCTGCTGGGCTGGGTCGTGCTCATAATTGGCCGGTTCGACCGCTGGCTCACCCGGCTGGAGCAATTCGTCTTTGCCGCGGCCATTGGTCTCAGCCTGGTACCGTTGACGACGCTGGCTTGCGGTCTGGCCGGAGCACTGCAACCGCCGGTTTTCGCAACGCTAGCGATCGGGCTGCTCGCCGTCGCGGCAGCCACGTATGTTCGCACCGGGCAAGCCTCGAATCAGGCTGCCGACACGATCGCAGCAACCAGCGCGGCCGACACCGTGAGCTGGGGCCCGCTTGTACTCAGAGCGCGTTGGCTTTGGCTCTGCACTCCGTTTCTTGTGGTGATGTTGGCTAGCGCCCTGCTGCCGCCGCTCGACTTCGACGTGCGCGAGTATCACCTGCAAGCCCCCAAGGAGTTCTACGAACTTGGGCGGATCACGTTTCTGCCGCACAACGTTTATGCCAACATGCCGCTGGGGGCCGAGATGTTCTGCCTGCTAGGCATGGTCGTGACCGGCGATTGGTGGTGGGGAGCACTGGTCGGCAAGCTGGTAGTCGCCACCTTTGCGCCATTGACGGCGCTGGCGCTGTTTACATTTGCCCAGCGCTTTGTCACCAGCGCGGCCGGTGTCGTGGCAGCCGTAGCCTATCTCAGCCTGCCGTGGGTGATGTTGATCTCGACGCAGGGGCTCGTCGAGGGCACGCTGGCCTGCTACTTGTTCCTCGGCTTCTATGCCGCCTGGCTCTGGCGCAGTTCTTGCCACCGCCAGGACGGCGCGGCCACCATTCGCTGGGCAGCGCTGACGGGCTTTATGGCCGGATCGGCCGCCAGCATCAAGTACCCCGGGTTGCTCTATTGCGTGGCCCCGCTGGCCCTTTGGCTACTCGTAGTCAGTCTGCGCTGCCCAGCAGTCGGCGACCGTTCGAGCCGCTGGGGCTCCATCGCCACGACGCTGATGGTCTTCGCCCTGGCTACCGGCCTGGCCTGCGGGCCGTGGCTGGCTAAGAACATCGTGCTCACCGGCAACCCAACTTATCCACTGCTGGATGAGATTTTTGGCCACGGCGATCGCACCGCCGAACAAATCGCGCAATGGAATCGTGCTCACCGGCCCCCCAATTTCAGCGCGGGCGACTTGTTCCAGCGCGCGGCGGCTTTCACCCTGACCAGCGATTGGCTCAGTCCGCTCGTCGTGCCGCTGGCCCTGCTGGCCATCGTGCTGAAAGGCTCTCGCCCGCTGGTGCGCGCGGCCGCGGGTTACATCGCGCTGGTCTTCATATTGTGGTGGCTGCTGACGCACCGCATCGAGCGATTTTGGACGCCCGTGCTGCCGCTCACGGCGCTGTTGGCCGGCATTGGCGCGGTGTGGAGCGATACCCGCTGGTGGCGCGGCACGCTGGCGGTGCTGGCCGCCATCGGCCTGCCGTTTTGTTTTGCCGTCGTGGCGGGTGGCACGCTGGCCGACAACCGCTACCTGGCCGACTTGCCGGCGCTGCGCGACGATCCGGCTTATATCGAGACCTGGCACCTCTGGCTCAACGAGCATGTCGACGACGTGAGCGGCGTGTTACTGGTGGCCGATGCGCAGCCATTCGATCTGCGCGTGCCAGCCCTCTACAATACGGTGTTCGATGCCTGCATCGTCGAACAATTAGCACGGGGCAAAACCGCCGATGAGCTGCAAAGCAAGCTGCGGGCCTTGAAAATCTCGCACGTCTATGTCGCCTGGCACGAAATCGCCCGCTATCGCTCTCCCGGCAACTACGGCATTACCGACTACTTGCAGCCGAAGGTTTTCGACGACCTGGTCGAAGCCGGAGTGCTTGAGCCGCTACCGCCGCGCGACGATTCGCCCGGCCGGATGTACCGCTTGTCGAATTAGCCACGCGCGAGCATCGGCCGACTTTCGCGCTAGCGTGCCACTACTGCTTCCCGTTGCCTGGCTGCAAGGCTCTTGTACGTTCGAGATTTTCCCGCGCTCCGCGGTGCCGTGGATCGATGGCCAGCGCGGTTTCGAACTCTTTGGCGGCCGCCGCCAGGTCGTTTAGCTGGGCCAGCGCGGCGCCCAACAAGTTGTGCGCCTCCGCGCTCAGGGGTTCGAGCCGCACCGCGTCGCGCGCATGGGCCTGCGCAGCTTGCAGTTGCCCGGTGGCTAATAGTGCTCGCGCCAGCGCGACCCGCAGGGCGGCGACGTCCGGCCGCTGTTTGACAGCAGCCGACAACGGTGCGATCGCCTGCTGAGTCTGGCCTTGCTCTAACAGCAGCACGCCCAGTCGCTGCAAAGTGTCAACGTCGCGCGGTCGCAATGCCAGGGCCTTGCGCAATTGCTCCACGGCCTCGTCGGCCTCGCCAAGCGCGCTGTAGCACAATGCCAGGTTCACGCGCGTGGGCCAGGCAAACTGCGGCGGCAGCGTTTCCAGCGCCTGCTCGTATAGCTCCGCGGCGGCGGCATACTGCTGGGCGTCCTGCAGGCAGCCCCCCAAGCCGATCTGCCCGCGCCAGGCCTCGCCAGGCCGCGCCAATTCGATCGACTTGCGAAAGTGCGCTTCGGCCTCGTCCCGCTGACCGAGTTCCAGGAGCGAGCTGCCCCAGCTGGCATGCACGGCCGAAGCATCTGGATTCGGCTCGACGGCCAGCGACGCCTCGTAGTGCGCAATCGCCTCGGCATAGTGTCCCTGGTCGTGTAGCGCATTGCCCAGGTTGTGCTGCGCGGCCCACGACTTCGGGTTCAGCGCCACCACGGCTTCGTACACGCTCTGGGCATTGCGATAGACGAGCGTTTGCCGCGCCGCTAGCGCCGCCAACACCAACAGCAGCCCGCCGGCCAGCGCCTGCGCCACACGAGGATACGGCGCCAGCCAGCGACGGGCCGCCAGCGTTAGCCCACTGGCTGCCCAGGCCACCAGCGCGATGCTGGCATGGTACTGAAAATGGTCGGCGACGAACGAATAGCGAAACGGGTAAACATTGAAAAAGCCAAGCGCCGGCACGAGCACGCCCGCAAAGATCAGCACGGCCGCCAGCGGCCCCCGGCCCCAGCGCCCCCGCAGCAGCCACAACAGCACGATCACGGCCAGCGCCGCGGCGGGAAACAGGTACTGCCAGGCAGCCCGATCGTCGATCGTCCAGCGGGGGTAAAAGAAGATCAGCGGATGGGGCCAGGACAACTTGCCGGCATAGAACCACAACGCGCGGCCGGCGATCAGCAGGCGGTCAAGCGGCGAAAAGTTCCACTCGTCGCCACTGGCGCCGACGTGCGTCCGCTCCATCCAGACCGTAATGCCGGCCAGCGTCAGCCCCAGGGCAAACATCGGCAGCAGCAGCGCCACGTCGCGCGCCGCGAGGCGGCCGCGCTTCCACCAGCGCACCACCAGGATCACGGCAGGCACGCTGACCGTAACGGTCTTGCTCCAGAGCGCGGCGACATACAACACCAGTGCCAGCGCGTACCAGCCACGATTCTGGGGCGTCAGCCGCCCTGGCTCTGCGGAATCCGGGGGCGCAAAACGCCAATAGGCCCACAGCGATCCCAGCCCCAGCAAACACGACAGCACGTTCTTCCGCTCGGTGATCCAGGCCACGCTCTCGACCTGCACCGGATGCACGGCCCACAGCGCACCGGCCAGCCAGGCTCCCGGTACACCCAGTCGCACGAGCAGCCGCCAGACGAGCACCGCCGAGGCCGCGTGCAGCAGCGCGTTGACGGCGTGATAGCCGGCCGGATGCAGCCCCCACAGATGGTATTCGATCCAAAACGTCGTGTGCACGAGCGGATAGTACTGCGGCACCGCGCCCAGCTTGAACCAGATGTCGGCCAGTCCCGAAAGCGACCGCAACGTGGCGTTCTGTTCGACGTACGACTCGTCGTCCCAGATGTAGCCGTTACCCAGCGTGGGCAAATAGACAAGTGCGACCAAAAGCACGATCGCGGCGCCCCAGGCCCAATCGCTCCGATCGCGGCGCGCCGCCTCGGGCGGCTTCGAACGGCGCTGCGCAGTGGGCTTCATAGGCGGTCGGTCTGTCTGATTGAACGAGCGACGAGGTTGCCGCGACGATTGGCCATCGCGGCCCGCGGGGATGTTTGGCGACCCGCCGCGGCACGCCGGACTGCGTGCTGTCATGCCGATTCTAGCTTGCGGCTCGGGCGGTCTGAAGTAGCGATTGCCTTGGTCCGCGCGGCCATCGGCGCCGCGCGCGGTCGCCAGCTAGCACGCGCGCGACGCGCGAGCTGCGCGACGCCGGCCAGTGACCTTGCCTGCCTGCCTTGCATGGCATAAATTGTGTTCCCCGGCGAAGATGCCGGACCCAGGCGAATCAGGGAAGATTCGCGGCACGGAGGCTTTGAGAAAAGACCCAGGTATGAGACCGAACAGCCACCCGCGCGCGCTCGCACTCGACGAGCACACTTCGGCCACCTCGCACTCGGCCGTTTCCAATCCCCACTTGCAGTCGCACCTGGCGCGGGCCATTGTCCGCACGCGCACCTGGTTGCTCGACCAGCAGCACGACGACGGGCATTGGGTTGCCGAGCTCGAAGGCGACACGATTCTGGAAAGCGAATACATCCTGCTGCTGGCGTTTCTGGGCCAGCACGATGGGATCGTGGCGCGCAAGGCCGCGCGCTACATCTTGCGGCAACAATTGCCTGCCGGCGGCTGGACCACGCACCCCGGCGGCCCGGTCGACATCAGTGTCAGCGTTAAGGCTTATTTCGCCCTTAAGCTGACCGGACACGACCCAAGTTCCGAGACGATGCAACGGGCCCGCAAGGCCATTCTGGCGCATGGCGGGGCCGACGCGGTAAATAGCTTCACGCGCTTTTATCTGGCGCTGCTCGGCCAGATTTCGTACGAGCAATGCCCGGCAGTTCCGCCCGAAGCGATGTTGCTGCCGCGCTGGGCGCCGATCAACCTGTACAAGGTCAGCGCCTGGTCGCGAACCATCATCGTGCCGTTGTCGATCATGTCGGCGCTGCGGCCGGTGGCCAAGCTTGACCCGCGGCTGGGTATTTCGGAACTGTTTCTCAAGCCGCCGCACCAGTGGCCCGCCTTACGCTGCCCAGGCCAAAAGGGCAGCACCGGGCTGCTGAGCTGGGACCGCTTCTTCCGCACGATCGACAGCGGATTCAAG
>CAZPED010000084.1:0-9786 GCA_964585335.1 uncultured Planctomycetaceae bacterium
GCTCCGGCTTCGTCTACGGCCTCTCGCTGGCCGACGGCCTGATTCGCTCGGGCGCGGCCAAGCGCGTGCTGCTGGTGACGGCCGAAACCTACTCCAAGTTCATCGACTCGGCAGACCGTTCGCTGCGGACCATTTTTGGCGATGGCGCCGCGGCCACGCTGATCGAGCCGAGCTCCACGCCCTCGCTGTCGGCTTTCGCCTTCGGCACCGATGGCAGCGCAGGCGATGCGCTGATGGTGAACACCGGCGGTGCCCGGCCGCTCGAATCCGCCCTGCGGCCGCGCGGCAAATGGCGCTGGGCGAGCAAATTGTACATGGACGGCCCGGGCCTGATTCAACTGACGCTCGACACGATTCCGCAAATGGTCGACCGCGTGCTGGCCGCCGGCAATATCACGGGCGACGACGTCGAATTATTCCTGGTTCACCAGGCCACGCACAAGCTGCTGGAAACCTTGCGGCAGGACATGCGTCTGGACGAGGAGCGGATGCCCACTGTGCTCCAAGACTACGGCAACACGGTCTCCTCGACGATTCCCATCATTCTCAACGACCTGCGCGCGAGCGGCCGCTTGCGGCCGGGCACCAAGTCGCTGCTGGCCGGCTTCGGCGTCGGCTTCTCTTGGGCCGGCTGCCTGTGGACCGAAACCTGGGAAAATAAGGCGGCCGCGACCGCCGACCTGGAAGCCGCGTAGCGGCTTTCGGCCCGGACTAAAACACGCGGTTCAACCCGTTCAGCGCGGCGACGCGATAGGCCTCGGCCATCGTGGGGTAGTTGAACGTCGTGTTCACGAAGTAGCGAAGCGAGTTGTACGGCGCGGGCTGCGACATGATGGCCTGGCCGATGTGAATGATCTCGGCCGAATTCTGGCCAAAGCAATGGATGCCCAGCAGGGCCAGTGTCTCGCGGTGGAAGAGCAGCTTGAGCATGCCCACCCCCTGGCCCAGGATTTGCGCGCGGGCCAGGTGCTTGAACATGGCCTTGCCGACTTCGTAGGGCACTTTGTCGTCGGTGAGCTGACGCTCGGTCTTGCCGATCGACGAGATTTCGGGGCTAGTGTAAATACCGGTGGGAATGTCGGCCACGAGGCGATGGTTGGGGTCGCCACAAAAGTGGCTGGCCGCGCAGCGTCCCTGATCGTACGAGGCGCTGGCCAGCGACGGATAGCCGATGACGTCGCCCACGGCGTACACGTTAGGCTGCGAGGTCTGATAGAACTGGTTGACCTCGATCTGATTGCGATGGTTCGGCTGGACACCGATGTTTTCGAGCCCCAGGTTGTCGACGTTGCCGGTGCGGCCGTTGGCCCACAGCAAGATGTCCGAGCGAATCTTCTTGCCACTCTTCAGGTGCACGATCACCTCGCGGTCGGTAGGCTCGACGCGTTCGTACTCCTCCTGGTGCATGATGCGCACGCCGTTTTCCGACAAGTGATAGCTGAGGGCGTCGATGATCTCGTCGTCGAGAAACGACAGCAGTTTGTCGCGAGTGTTGACCAGTTGCACCCGCACCTGCATGTTGCGCCACATCGAGGCGTACTCGCAGCCCACCACGCCGGCGCCATAAACCGTGATGCTCGACGGCGTGCGGTCGAGCGTCAGCAGCGTGTCGCTGTCGAAAATGCGCGGGTGAGAAAAGTCGACGTCCGTGGGACGGAACGGCCTCGAGCCGGTGGCGATCAGAAACGCCTCGGCGCAAATCCGCCTGGTGGCATGCTCCGGATCGTCGACTTCGATCGTGTGCGCGTCGATAAAGCGGGCATTGCCCGGAATCAGCTCGATGTCGTTGCGGTCGTAAAAGCCTTCGCGCAGATCGACCTGCTTGGCGATCACGGCGTTGGCCGTGGCCAGCAATTCAGGAAATGAGAACTTGGGCTGAACGTCGAGCCGCTTGTAGATCGGGCTCTGGTTGCAGACGTTCACGTGGTAGATCGCCTGCCGCAGGGCCTTGCTCGGTATCGTGGCCCAGTGCGTGCAGCCGCCGCCCACTTCCTTGTAGCGCTCGACCGCGGCGACCCGTTTGCCCCCTTTGGCCGCCCGCATGGCGGCGCCTTCGCCGCCGGGGCCGGTGCCGATCACCACGTAGTCGAAATTCAGCGTATCCACCATGCCGTTCAGTGCTCCTGGCGCAAAATAAGGGCCACAGGCTGCGCGGCCGCTCCGCCAGAGTCCGCAACGATGCCTCGAAAACAGTCTCTCAGTTAGTCTAAGTCATTGTTTGGCGCGGCTGCCCGGAATCAACTCCAGACAGACCAGCCGGTCGGCTCCCCGCACGTAAAGCAGGCCATGCGAGAGAATCGGCGCCGCCCACGCCGGGTAGCGCAGCAGCCGCGACGGCCGCAGACCAAACGCATCTTCGCCGGCCGGCTTCGCGGCCAGTATCACCTCGGCCACGGGATCGTACTTTTCGGGCGTGGCCCGCAGCAGCCGCAGCGTGCCGTCCTCGCCCAGGCAGACGAAGTGTCCATCGGCATAGAGTAGCGAACAGCGCGTCAGGTCGGGCTGGCTCCACATGACCTTGCCCGACTCCAGCTCGACGCAGCGCAGCTCGGCATTCTCGGTATGCCGGCCGCTCGAAGCATAGACATAGCCCTCGTGATAGACGGGCGTGTTCCAGTGGGTTTGCAGCACCTTGTCACGGCGCCGCTTGGCATCCGACCACACGACTTCCGCCTCGCCGGGCTTGGCGCGCAGCAGCGCCGCCCCTGGGCCGTAGGTTTCGGAAATCAGCACCAGGTCGCCCACGACCAGCGGATTGCTGGCGTTGACGCTTTCGAGAATCGGCGCCCGCCAGGGAAATTGAAAATCGACTTTGCCCGTTGCCGGCTCGAAGGCCACCAGGCCGCCGCGGGCAAACACGAAGCACCACCGCCGTCCGCCGAGCGTGGCCAGCGTGGGGCTGGCGTAACTGGCCAGCTCGTCGGTGATTTTGTAACGCACGGCGCCCGTGCGCTTGTCAAAGGCCACGATCCCTGAGCCGTTGCCCACAACCTGGTCGAGCCGCCCCGGCGGCACGCTGCGGCTTTCCGGCGGGCTGCCGCCAATTTGCGTGATCAGCAAGTCGCCCTCGATCACGGGGCTGCAACCGACGCCAAAGAAGTTCTGAATGACGCCGAACTCGGCGGCGGTGTCGAGCTTCCAAAGCAACTTGCCGTCGGCGACGTTCAAGCAGTGCAGCAGGCCCTCGGCGCCGAAGATATAGACGCGCTCGCCATCGCACACCGGCGACGACCGTGGACCGTTGTCGTAGCCGTACAAGTCCTCGAAGTCGCTGGGATATTGAAATTGCCAGAGCGGCTTGCCGGTGCGGAAATCGAGGCAACGCAGTCGCGCCTGATTGCCGTCGCGATCGAACTGAAACAGCCGGCCCTGCGATATGACGGGCATGCAGTAACCGGTGCCCAGCGCAAGTTGCCAGACTTGCGGCGGCCCGGACGCCGGCCACTGGGTGAGAATGCCCCGCTCGGTCGACTTGCTATCGCCTGTGGGTCCCAAAAAGCAGGGCCAATCGCTGCCGCCCTGGGCTGCCGCGGCAGCCGGCTTGCCCGTCGCACGTGGGTTAGCCGGGGCCTGCTCGGCGCAGGCCGTCGCGCAAAGCGTTAGAAATAGCACAGCCCACGACCAGGCACGGCACATGGTACGCCTCCTGAAGACCAAATCCCGCCCGCCCTTGACGACCGCTCACTATACTTGATCGTGCCGCGGCCCGTCAGGCCCCCAACCCAGGCAGGTTTTCAGCAGTCCCATGTTGCCCACGAACTCCATTGTGCAGGTGCCCGAGTCGGAGCTGGAGTGGACCTTTGCGCGCAGCTCGGGGCCCGGCGGGCAGAACGTCAATAAGGTGAGCAGCAAGGCGGTGCTGCGTTGGAAGGTGTTGGAAAACACCTCGCTGCCCGTAGCCGTGCGCGAACGTTTCGTGCAGCGCTACGGCTCGCGGCTGACCACCGACGGCGCGATCGTCATCAGCAGCCAGCGCTATCGCGACCAGGGGCGCAACATTGCCGACGCGCGTGAAAAGCTGCACGCCATGCTGCTCGAAGTAGCCAGGCCGCCGAAGCGCCGCCGGCCAACGCGGCCCACGAAGACCTCGGTCGCCAAGCGGCTCGAATCCAAACAGGCCCGTTCGCGCACCAAGCAGATGCGCCGCCGCCCGCACGACGATTAAGCCGCATCGTCCGCGAATTCCGGCGCTCGAACCGCTCGTCTAGCGGCGGTAGCTGTCCAGCAGCGCGTCGGCCATGCGGGTCGTCTCCTCATCGTCGTTGACCCACAGGTCTTCGAGATGGCGGTGAATCCGCCGCTCGGCCGTACACAGGTAGTAGCGGCCGGTTTGTAGTTCGAGCTTGCGTGCCGCGTCGAGCGGGCCCTGGCCCAGCATTTTGTCGAGCCGGCGCAGCACGCAAGCGCTGACGTAAAGCTCGTTGGCGCTGTCGGCGATGCGCGCCAGCTGATACTGCCGGTCGAGCACCGACTCGCGATATTGCCGCAGCACGCTTTCGACTTCGGAGCCGAACTCGCCGATCAGCTTGCCCAGCCGCATGGCGTCGTTTTCCAGCTCGGCATGGTGCACGTCGACCGACGGCGAGCTGAAGAACGATTCGATCTTGCGACCGGCAAACCCGCTCAGTTTGCCCAGGTTGCGCAGCGGGCTCTTGGCGGCGTCGAGCACGCTCTTGAGGTGCAGACCCACGTCGCGCATGCCCACCAGGGCGATGAACACCCGCAGTACGTCGTTGGCCCCTTCGCCGATCTGGTTGATCCGGCCGTCGCGCATCATGCGCTCGAACGGCTCGTCGGCAAAGTAAGCCTTGCCGCCGAAGATCTGGATGGTGTCGTTAAGGATTCGCCAGAGCACGTCGGTCGAAAAGACCTTGAGCATGGCGGTCTCGAGCATGAAGTCGCCTTCGCCCGAGTCGATCAGCGCGGCGGTTTCGAACGTGGCCGACTCCATGGCATAGGCGCCCGCCTGCATGTAGGCCAGCTTTTCCTTGACCAGCTCGAAGTTGGCCAGCGGCTGGCCGAACTGCACGCGCTCGAGGGCGTGGCGCGTGGCCCGCTCGACGCAGTACTTGGCGGCGCCGGTGCAGCTGGCGCCGAACGTGGTGCGGCCGTAGTCGAGCACGGTAAGCGCCACGCGCAGCCCCTTGCCCAGCTGGCCGAGGATATTCTCCTTGGGCACGAACATGTTCTTGAACGCCAACCGCGAGGTGGCCGTGCCGCGGACGCCACACTTGGGCATCCGCTTTTCCACGACTTCGAAGCCCGGCATGTCCGGCGTGACCAGAAACGCCGTGATCTTGGTTTCCTTGCTGCCCGGCACCGGCGTGCGGGCCATCACGGTCAGCCCCTGGGCGATGCCGCCGTTGGTGATCCAGCGTTTCTGCCCGTTGAGCACGTAGCCTTTGCCGTCGGGCGAGGGAACGGCCATGGTTTGCACGTTGGCTGCGTCGCTGCCGGCCTCGGGCTCGGTCAGCGCGAAGGCGCTGATCCACTCGCCCGTGGCCATTTTGGGCAGCGATTGCTGTTGCTGAGCGGGCGTGCCGAACAGCACCAGCGCCCGGGGGCCGATCGAGTGGTGCGCGTTGACGAACAGCGCCGTGCTGCCGCAGTGGCCGCCGAGCACTTCGATCATGCGGCAATAAGCGGTCTGGCTGAAGCCACCGCCGCCGAACTCCTGCGGCAAGCACGCGCCAAGCACGCCGATCTTTCCCAGCCCGTCGACGACCGACTGGGGAATCTCGGCGTCGCGGTCGATCTTGGCCGCGTCGATGTGCTCTTGGCAATACTTGCGCAGTTCGGCCACGACCTGGTCGGTGCGCGGGTCGGCGTGCAAATTTGGATACGGCTGCAACTTGTTGCCCAGGTACTCGCCAAAGAACAGTCCCTTGGCAAAGCCCATCTCGTTGATCGATTCGCCGATGACCTCTTCGGCTTGGGCCATTTGTTGTTCGTGATCCAATTTCATCTGCCTGCGCCTCGCCTGGGGACCGGCGTCGAACTGACGCCAACGTTCTGGAAGAGCTCGATTAGTAATCGGCGGCAGCGTGGCCGCCGGCCTGCTAGCACGCGAGCGCCGCGTGCCGTTGGCCGCGATCAATCTACCACACGAGCGACTTTTTCGGCTAGGAACCCGCGGCGGCCCTGGCGGCGGCGGTAAGCTGTAGCGGCGATGCCAGGGTTGCAGAAAGTCCGCAATATGCGGTGGCCGATGATTCTGACAGCCGCCGCGAACTTCCCCCAGGCGGCTCCCACACACAGCCGCCCAGCTGGCACGTCTTCTCCCCCAGTTCCCCAGCCGAGAAACTCGTCATGAAAACCCTTGCTGGCCTGTTGCTATTGTCGCTGTGCGCCATGCCGGCGCTGGCGGGCGACACTTGCGGCAATTGCTGCGATCGCTGCGACCGCTGTGGCGCCGGCGGCGCCTGCTGCAAATACTGCCGCTGCGTGCCCACGACCAAAAAAATCATCAAGCCCAAGTACGAGTGCGAGTGCGAAGACTTTTGCGTTCCTGGCAAGAGCATTCGCACGGTGTGCTGCGACGAGTGCGGCAATAAGAAGGTGATCTACACGCCGACCTGCGCCGAGGTGCGCACGCGCAAAAAGCTGGTCAAGGGCGAAACGAGCAAGGAAGTGCCCTCGCAAAAGTGGGTGGTCGAAAAGCTCTGCCCGACCTGCGCGTGCCGGTGCGAGTGCTTTGCCGTCCAGGAGCAGCCGGCGCCGACCTTGGCGACAACCGCGGCCGAGAGCGAAAGCGAATCGCCCGACGACGCCGGCCAGTCGCAAGTCAAGCTGGCGAGCGCTGCGGCCAAGGCCAAGGCCGAACTGCAGCGCGTGCTCACCCCCTGGCGCAAGGTAGACTAAGCTCTGCGCCACGAGCCGCTTGCGCCGCGGGGCCTGACAACCGCTTGCCGGGCGCTCGTGGCCTGAGCGGCAGTGGCCCACGCGCTGGCTCGCTACTATAATGTGGTTGGCGTTACCAGTACGACCACCACGAGCGAGCACACAAGGCCCATGGCCAGGCGTCACGACATCGACCGCATTTTGCAGCAGTGGCCTTACGAGCCCGGCGAAATCAGCGCCCGGCTGGTCAAGGCCGCCGACGGCCGCCAGGTCGTGCAAATGCGGGTAGAAATGGGTTTGCTGCAATTGGAAACCGAGGGTCGTCCCGACGGGCAACATCCCAGCGGCGCCGACACTTACTTCGAGTATCTGCGGGGCGTGGCCGAAAAGTCCGACGCTCCGTTCGAGCTCACGCCCGACCAGTGCCTCGAGGCCGATCGGGAATTCATGCAGTTTTACCACCGCCGGGTCTGCTGGCTGGCCCTGCGAGAATTTCGCCGCGCCGCTCGCGACGCCGACCACACCCTGGCGTTCATGGACTTCGTCCGCGACCATTCGCCCGACGACGAGTGGACCGTTTCTCACGAGCAATACCGGCCATTCGTGCTGTTTCACCGCACGCAGGCCTCGACGCTGGCCACGCTCGAAGAGAAATCCCCCGAAGAAGCCCTGCAAGAGCTCAACCGCGGGCTCGACCGCTTCCGCGAGCTGTTCGACTCCTACGAAGCTGAAGAGCAGTTCGAGGAAGACGAGCTCGTGCAGCGGCTGTACGAGCTGCGCGACGCGTTGCGGCAGCAGTACGACTTGAAGCCCAGCCTCAGCGAGCAATTGGCCGAGGCCGTGGCCTCGGAGCAGTACGAACTGGCCGCGCGGCTGCGCGACGAACTTTCGCGTCGCGGCAAACGCGCTTAGTCGTTCTGGCAGTTTCCCCCACGCGCCGGTCACCGCCTGACCGCTCGGCGCTGTTTGGCGGCGTCCTATCTTCACCGAGCGAATTCCCGGTCGACCGGTCGGTGCAAACCGCCGCACTCCACGACGAAGTTGCGCAACATAGTCAACTTCAACGTGTCTTGCGGTTTGTAACTTCGTTTGTAAATTTGTACACTACCTGTAGTGTACAGAATCAGGGGCCCTACTGGCGCAACTCCCAATGCTGCAAGGCCAATTTGCGCCGCGAAATTTTTTCGTGGGTCTTTGGCACGCCCAGTGCTTTAGTTGCCTCCCGTTCGACCCACATCTGACAGCAATCACATCAAAAAAAAGACAAAGGAGTGTTTCCCATGTTGGTGCTCACCCGGAAGGCGAAACAACAGATTCAAATCGGCCCGGACATCACGATCACCATTTTGCAGGTCAAGGGCCAGGCCGTGCGGGTAGGCATCGAAGCGCCGCGCGAGCTGAGCGTGCTGCGGACCGAGCTGGCCAAGAAGCTGAGCGCCCCCAACCGCGACGCCACGGTGAGCGCGGCCTTGGAAAAATTTGAACGGGAAAATGAAATAGTCGAAGCCTCGGACCACGAACTTAATAGCGGCCGCACGGAAACGTCGGCCACTGGGTCCTTGCGATGCCGGGCTCCTCGCGTCGATTCGGCACCTATGAATTCGCCTTACCAGTCGACGGGCCCGGCATCGTTTTTACGTCCGCGACGACGCCGCTTGTCGTTGAAATAGCGTGAGGGGCAAGAAGGGGGCACGCCGAGACTGGCCCGCCAGCCGGTCTCGGCGTAACGGCCTGCCCCAGCCTGCTTCGCTTCGCCGGCGTTTTCTTCTCGCATCGTGGCCCACGCTACTGCCGCTCCGCGATAATTCCCAGCGATTCTTCGCGCGCCCGGCGGAGCTGCCCGGGCAAAAATGCTAAATTCCAGATAGTGCGGCCCTGGCGGCGCTGTGCCGTTGTCTGGCAAGCGCACAGGCCGAACTTCCTCTGCCCGGCCTGGCTCAATGTTCGCTCATATCGCCGATCCCTTGCAGCACGCGCTCGACCTGCACCGCGCCGGCCGGCTGGCCGACGCCGAGCCGCTGTACCGGCAGATCATCGCCGAAGCGCCCCATCGGGCAGACGCCTGGCACCTGCTCGGTGCGCTGTGCTTGCAATCGGGCCGCGCCGAGCAAGCCGTCGAATACATCAGCCGGGCGATCGCCATTGAGCCCGACCACGCCAACTTTTACAGCCACCTGGGCGCGGCCTACGGCCTGCTGGGACAACACGAGGCGGCGGTGGCGGCACTGCGCCGCGCCGTGCAAATTCAGCCGCAGGCGGCCGACATTCACTTCAACCTGGGCACGGCCTTGCGCAACGCAGGCCGGCTGGAAGAAGCCGTGCTGAGCTTTCGACACGCCCTGGCCGTTCAGCCGCAAACGGCCGAAGCGCAGTTCAACCTGGCCAATACGCTGGCCGAACTGCAGCGCTACGACGAAGCCGAGACGGCCTATCGCGCCGCGATCGAAGTGCGCCCCGCATACGTTAAGGCACTGATCAACCTGGCCAATTTGCTGCACCAGCGCGAGCGGCTCGCCGAGGCCCTGCAGTGGGCCCAGCGGGCGGTCTCGACCGATCCGATGCACGCCAATGCCCACGTGACGCTGGGAACCCTGCTGCGCGAGGCAGGCCGGTACGACGAGGCCGAGGCCGAGCTGCGCGAGGCCACGGCGCTGGCCCCCAGGATGGCCGAAGCGCACAACAACCTGGGCACCGCCTTGCAGGCGCAGGCCCGCTTTGCCGAAGCCCTGGCCTGTTATGACCGCGCCCTGGAATTGAACCCTGAACTGGCCGACGCGCACTTCTCGCGCGCAGCACATCGACTGCGGCTGGGCGACCTGACCGGCGGGCTGGCCGAGTTCGAGTGGCGCTGGAAATGCAAGAGCTACTTTCGCCGGCAATTAGACGTGCCCCGCTGTCAGGTCGAACCTCTGGCCGGTCGCACGATTCTGCTCCACGCCGCTCGGG
>CAZPED010000085.1:0-9755 GCA_964585335.1 uncultured Planctomycetaceae bacterium
CGACGGCATCTTCCAGAATCCATTGCATGCCGCCTAGCATGTCGGCCGAGGCGCACAGCGTCGCCACGTCGAGCGAACGAGCCAAAGCCTGCTCGGCCGCGCTGCCCACGGCCAGCACGCCGTCGGCGCCCACGGTCGTGCCGTCGAAGGTTACTTCGCCCAGCTTGCGCGTGGCGTCGATGCCCCCAGTTGCCACGATCTTCACACCCGCGCTCTTGGTCGGCACGGCCAGCAGCGCCAAGCCGTCGCCGGTTTGGGCCGCGCACACGATCAGCTCAGCCGTCGGCGCGTCGAGCACGAATGACTTACGGCCGGTGAGCTTGAAACCTTGGCCTGCCGGCGTGGCCTTGAGCTGCACGTCGGCCGGGTTCCAGCTGCTATCGGGTTCTAGCAGCGCGACGGCTCCCTTGAGCGCGCCGGTGGCCAGCGGCTCCAGGTGCGCGCTATCGCTCTTGGCCGCGGCAACCAGCGTGGCCGCCCAGACGGTGCCCAGGAACGGGCCGGGGTAGCAGGCGCGTCCCATCTCTTCGGCCACGACGGCTAGGTCGACCGTGCCCAGGCCCAGGCCGCCGGCGGCTTCGTCGAGGTGCAGACCCAGCCAGCCCTGATCGGCGACGGCCGCCCAGAGATTTGGATCAAGTGCCGTGTCGGTGGCCATCAGCTCGCGGACCCGCGTGTGGGGGCACTCGCGGGCAAAGAGCTCGCGGGCCGACTTCTGCAACAATTTTTGCGGTTTCGACAGGTCGAATTCCATGGATGAAAACCCTTTGTGGGATCGCTTGTTTTGAGATTAGTAGCTGCGGGGCAAGCCGAGGACGCGCTGCGCGATGATGTTGCGCTGCACTTCGCTGGTGCCGGCTTCGATCGTGTTGCCGCGCGAGCGCAGGTAGTTATAAATCCAGCGGCCGTCGTCGAACTCGGTTAACTGGGCATACGGCCCCAGCACTTCCATGGCGATTTGCGCGTTCCGCTGATTCAGCTCGCTCCAGTACAGCTTTTGAATGGAACCCTCGGGGCCCGGCGCGCCGGTCTTGTTCAGGTTGCTGAGCGAGCGCGTGGTGTTCAGCCGGAACACTTCCAAGTCGACGTAGGCTAGCGCCAGCCGCTGGCGAATGACCGGATCGGCCAGCACCGGCTGGCCGCCGCGACGGAGCGCGCGGGCCTGCTCGACGATGGCGTCGAGGTTGCGCTTGAACACGACGTACAGTCCCGTGCCCAGGTTGGCCCGCTCGTTGCTCAGTGCGGTGATGGCCACGTTCCAACCGTCGTTCACTTCGCCCAGCACGTGCTTTACCGGCACGCGCACGTTGGTAAAGAACATTTCGTTGAAACCCGAGTCTCCGGACATCATCCGCAGCGGACGGACGGTAATGCCGGGAGTCTTCATGTCGACCAACAGCGAAGTCAGCCCCTTGTGTTTGGCCGCCGAGGGATCGGTGCGCACCACGAGCAGACACTGGTCGGCAATGTGGGCGTAGCTGGTCCAGATCTTCTGCCCGTTGACGACAAAGTCGTCGCCGTCGCGCACGGCCTTGGTCTCGAGCGCGGCCAGGTCGCTACCGGCGTTCGGCTCGGAGAAACCCTGGCACCAGACTTCCTCGCCCGAGAGAATGGCCGGCAGGTAACGCTCCTTCTGCTCCTCGGTGCCGACGGCGATGATCGTGGGACCGACGAGCCCCTGACCGATCGTGCCCATGCGTTCGGGGGCGTCGGCCAGCGCCAGCTCTTCCTGGAAGATGGCCTGTTCGATGAACGTGGCGCCCCGGCCGCCGTACTCCTTGGGCCAGTTGACGCCGGCATAACCGCCTTCGTACAGCTTGAGCTGCCAGGCTTTCAGGTACTGGTGATATTCCGTCGCGGTTTCGGCCGTTTTGACTTTCTTGGAAGGCAGGTTGGCCTTCAGCCAGGCCCGCAGTTCATCGCGAAACTTCAGTTCGCTGGGTGTCAGACCTAGTTCCATACGCGCCTCGGGGGTTCGATTGAAATCGGGATGATGTTTATTGGGCTTAGTTGTTGTTGCCGGCGACCGGTGCGCGAACCGACTCCCAAAGCAGCTCGGCCACGTCGAGCACGCGCACGTCGCGGTCCTGCTTGCGGGCATTGATGCCGTCCTCGAGCATCGTCATGCAGAACGGGCAGCCCACGGCGACCACGTCGGCGCCTGTTTCCAGGGCCTGTCGGGCGCGTTCTTGATTGACCCGTTGGTTGGGCGGTTCGTCGATAAAGCTCATGCCGCCGCCACCGCCGCAACAAAAGCCGTTGGCGCGAGACTGCTCCATTTCGATCGGCGCGCCGCTCGTTGAAATCTGCACCAGCTCGCGCGGCACGTCGTACACGCCGTTCTGGCGGCCCAGGTAACAAGGGTCGTGAAACGTCACCTTGCGGCCGTCGGTCTCGCGCGGGGTCAGCTTGCCGTCCTGCACCAGCTGGGCCAGGAACTCGCTATGGTGCAACACCTCGTAGCGGCCGCCAAATTGCGGATACTCGTTGCGGAACGTGTTGAAACAGTGGGGGCACGAGGTGACGATCTTCTTCACCTGGTAACGGTCGAGCGTGGCGATGTTCTCCTGCGCCAGCGTCTCGAACAGAAACTCGTTGCCGATCCGACGCGCGGGATCGCCGGTGCATTTTTCCTCGCGACCGAGGATGGCAAACTTGACGCCAGCCTGCGTGAGCAGCTGCGCGATCGCCCGCACCACCTTCTGATTGCGTTCGACCAGCGCGCCGCCGCAGCCGACCCACAGCAGCACGTCGGCGGTCTTGGCGTCGGCCATCGTGGCGATCTCCAGACCCTGGGTCCAATCGACCCGGGAAAACGCCGCGCCGCGGAGCGGATGGCCGCGGGTTTCGAGCGACTGGAGCGCCTGCTGCATCGTATCGGGAAACTCGGCTTCCTCCATTACCAGGAATCGCCGCGTGTCGACGATCTTGGGCATCTGTTCGATCGACACGGGGCAAGCCTCGACGCAGGCGCCGCACGTCGTGCACTCCCACAGCGCTTCGGCCGACAGGGCCGGCGTGGCCCCCAGGTAGGGCTCGGCCAGGTCGCGCTCGGCATGCATCAGGTGCTGCAAGTCGAGGATGATGTCGCGGGGCGAGAGCAGCTTGCCCACGCGATTGGCCGGGCAGGCCGCCGTACAGCGGCCGCATTCCGTGCAGGCATCGAGGTCGAGCAGATCTTTCCAGCTGAAGCCCGACAACGAGTTGATGCCGAGCTTTTCCTCCTTCTCGAAGTCGATCTTGCGGAGCGTGGCTCCAATCGGCGCAAGCCGCGCCGTGTAGATGTTCAGCGTCGAGGTGACCACGTGGGCCATCTTGGTATAGGGCGCCCAGGCGATAAAACCGAATACCAAGAGCAAGTGCGTCCACCAGGTGAACCAGTGGGCCGTGGTCATGGCCTCGCTCGACATGGCGCCGGCCGAAACTTTGGCCACCAGGTAGCCGGCGGGCGACCAGGCGCCCCAGGGGTCGTCGGTGGCGCCGATGCGCCATCCTTCGACCAGGAACCCGCTGATGAGTATTGCCAGCACGAACAGCAGAATGGCCGACGCTTCGGTGGTAAACACCAGCTGCTGGGGCCGCAGTACCCAGCGGCGAAAGCCCGCCAGCAAAACGCCCACGATCGCCAGCATGCCGAAAATGTCGACAAACAGCGACTGGAAGTAGAGATAGAACCGGCCCTGCATGATCGGGATGCCGAAATCGTAGTCGATCATCACGACCGTCGTGGCAATCGTCAGCACGATGAATCCCCAGAAGATCATCGCGTGAAACGACCCCGGATAAAGGCGTCGCCACGTGCGCAGTTGCAGCAAGCCATAACGGAGCAGCAAGCCCAGCCGCTGGAGCGGACGATCGAAGCGATTCTCGGGCGCCCCACGCCGCCACAATTTCACGCGGCGGTACAGGCCATAGCCTGCCACGGCGACGGTGGGCAGCAGCAGCGCGTACATGATCCACACGTGGTGGATATTCCAGAGCACCTCGCGCGTGGCCAGCTGAGGATCGTTCATTTCGCGGCCCGCAATTTGTCGCGCAGCGGAGCGATCACTTTCTGATAGTCCTCGACGAGCCCGAAGCTGCAATGCTTGAAGATCGGCGCATCGGGGTCGCGATTGACCGCGCAAATGACCTTGGAGTCGGCAATGCCCATGATGTGCTGGCTGGCGCCCGAGATGGCGATGGCCAGGTACAGCTCGGGGGCGACTTTCTTGCCGGTCTGGCCGACTTGCCACGAGGCCGGCACCCAGCCGGCGTCGCAGGCGGCCCGCGAGGCGGCCATTTGGGCACCCATCACGTCGGCCAGCGATTGGAGTTCATGAAACGGCTCCGGACCGCCCAGCCCGCGACCGCCCGAGACGATGATGCGGGCCTCTTCGAGCCGCACGCCTTCCTTGGCTTCGACATGGCGCGCCGCGACTTGCGTGCGTGTGTCGGCGGCCAGGTCGACGGTGAGCGGTTGCACTTCGCCCGGCGCCCGCCCCGCGGCGTCGGCAACGGCCATTGCGCGGGCACGCACCCAGACGACGCCAGGCGAGCGTTTGAGCGCGATGACCGCGGTGGCCTTGCCGCCGTACACGCCGCGTGTGACCCGTAGTTGGCCTTCATTGGCCGAGACGTCAACGGCGTCGCCGGCCGAGGCGCCTCCCAGGCGGTGCGCCAAGCGGGGTGCCAGTTCCTGGCTGTAGGCGTCGTTGGCCAGCAGGACGGCGGCGGGGGCCAACTTCTGGCAGGCGGCGGTCAGGGCCGCCAGGTAGTTCTCGGCGTTGTAGTCGGCCACGGCCGGATGATCGACGAGGGCCACGCTTTCGGCCACCGCCGCGGCGCCGGCCGTCAGCGCGGCGTCGGCGGGGCCCACGACAACCGCGCGGAGCTTGCCGCCCAGGCTGTCGGCCAGCCGGCGTCCTGCTCCCAGCAACCCTTGCGCCGCGCGGTCCAGGCCGGCGCGTCCCCAAAGACAACAAACAACGTCGTGCACGGTGGTTCTCACAGAGAAGATGTAGGGCTTACAAGGAGCTGGTGATCGCGGCAATCCGCTGGGCAAAGGCCTCGATCTTGGCTTCCAGCGTGTCGCCGGCAATGAACTCGCACTGGGTTTCCTTGCGCGGAATGGACAGCTCGGCAACTTCGTAATAATCGTGCGCCGTGGCGGGCTCGATGCCCACGTCGGCCAGCGTCCACTTGGTCAGCGGCTTGCGGTACGACTGCATCACGTCGCGCGTTTTGGGAATGCGCGGCACGTTCTTGTCGTGGTTTGTGATCGTGACGGCCACGGGGGTCGACGATTCGATCTGTTCCCAACCCGTGTCGGTTTGGCGTTTGATCTTCAGCTTGCCGGCGGCCGTGCCGGGCTCGAGGCTCTCGGCAAACGAAACGCAGGGAATGCCGAGTTCCTCGGCCAGCAGTCCGCCCGTCTGCCCCGCGCCCCAGTCGCCGGCTTCGCGGCCGGTCATCACGACGTCGAACGCGCCTAGCTTGCGGATGGCCGCCGCCAGGGTCTTGGCGACGAACAGCGGGTCGGGATTCTCCACTCCCTCGGCCACGACCAGCACGGCGTCGTCGGCCTTCAGCGCGAGCGCTTTGCGCAGCACGTCTTCGGCGCCGGCGGGGCCACAGGTGACCGCCGTGATCTTGCCGCCGTGGGCATCACGATATTGCAGCGCCGTTTCCAACGCGTTTTCGCAAAAGATGTTCGTTACCAGGTTGGCGCTACCTTGCTCGGCCACGCGCTTGGCCGCGTCGACGCGAAAGTCGCGAGCGGGAACCTCGGGGTCGAGAATCTGTTTGATGCAAACAACGATGTTCATGGTCTTTTATTCCGCACAGGCGTGCTTGAGCAGGCCGTTGGTGGCTATGTCGACAATCTGGTCGATGACTTCGTCGCTGGTCAGCCGGCCCTCGGTGTGGAACCAGCGGGGCAGCCACAGCAGCGTGCCAAACAGACCAAACGTGGCCACCGTGCTGTTCACGTCGCGCAGCTTGCCGGCCGCCCGCAAGGCGTCGAGCGTTTCGCGCACGAACTCGAAGTACACGCGTTTGCGGTCGAGAATCTGCTTGCGATGCTTCGGCTTCAGGCCCTCGATCTCGTCAGTCAGGATCGTGATGGCCTTGTTCCCCTCGGTCAGCAGGTGGCCGTGGCGCGAGATGATGCTGCGCAGCCGCTCTTCGGGATCGGCAATGCCGCGCGACGGCTCGATGACCGTGGTTTCGAGCCGCTCCATGGCGTAGTTCATGATGGCAAAGAGCAGGTCCTCTTTGCTTTCGATGTAGTAGTACAGGCCGGCCTTGGTCAGGTCGACCGCCGCGGCGATGCTGCTCATCGACGTCGCGTCGAACCCTTGCTCGTGAAAGATCTCGGCGGCCTTGGTGTAAATGTCGATCGTGCGATCGCATTCCGGCGCAATGGCGGGCTTTTTGGGAGGTTTCAAGGCGTCGGCTCACTCCGTGGCAGGGGGGATTAAGCGGCAAGCAGCGCACGCGGGGACCGCTCGAATTCTACCGACCAGCCGGTCAGTAAATCCGATGGCCGCGCGAGCGTCAAGTCCCCAGACCCGTTGGGAATGGTGAGCGCCCCATCCCGGCCTGCGAAATGGTGCGACTGCCCAAAAAAATGGACTGGGCCCCCGTCGGAGGAGCCGGCTAGTGCCCCGCGTCGGGCTGCGGCCGAGGGGGCGCCGCCGGACCGCGCAATTGATCGAGCGAGCGGCCCAACCGCTTTCGCTCGTTCTTATTCGAAGCGCGCGGCGACTCCTGCATCAACGCCTTGGGTGACGTATTGCCCAGCACGGCCGCCAACTGCGGGTGCAATCCTTCGCCCGCGTCGGCCGGCGTGCCCAGTTGTTCCACGGCATCCGAAAAGCCCAAGAGCACGGCCCGTCGAACGCTCTCGCGAATCCAGCCAAACACACCTGCGTTGCTCATGGCAAACCCCTTATCCCGTCACCTTGACCTTACGAATCGACCGCGGCTGTCTGGCGGCGCTTGGTAGGCGCGGCCGCGGGGGGCGAATCTTACTGAACACCCCGGATTGCCGGAAGGCCGGTTCGCGTCGGTCGAGAGTCGTGACGCGACAAAAAAAGGCCGCGCCCGACGCTTGGTCGGACGCGGCCCACGAGCTGCTAGCAGTTGACAGTCCGACTGCCGATTCAGGCAATCGCCACGCGCCGCGCCGCACGGCGTCGCCGCCAGGCCGCCACGGCGGTCAACGCCGCGCCGCTGGCCAGTAGCACCACGCTCGACGGCTCGGGCACCGCCGATTGAATCGCCGCCAGACCACGGGCTACCTCGTCGGACGACGTCATGCCATAGTTGGCCACCGCCCAGAAGGTTTCCGAGCGGGTGAAGTTCGGCGAACCCGGCGAGCTGACCTGGAAGCCGATAACGTACAAGCCGGTCGGCGAGCCGAGCGGCAGCAGGATGTTCAGCGCGCTATGTCCGCCGGCCAGACCGCTGAACGCCGGTAGCGTACCCACGTTCACGAACGTGTCGGTCGGGCTGACCGTGGCGAGAATGCCTGTGCGCTGCAACTGCACGCTCACGGGCGATGACAGCAAGCTGGAGCCATTCCAGTACATCAACACTTGCGAGTGCTGGCCCGAGCCCGAGGCATCGACCGTCAGCGAACGGCCCGCGGGGAAGGTAGCCGGGTCAGGATAAAAGCCGGCCGCACCTTTGATATTCGTGTCGTTGGCGGTCAGCACGCTTTCAGCGGCGTCGTAGGTCACCAGCACGGGATCGTAAAGCCGGTTGTTTCCATCGACCAACGCATTGATGGGAATGCCGTGTCCAAAGGTCGATTGGCTCCAGCCGAGCATCAGAATCAGGGCGGCCGACAGCAAGCAATTGCGAACGTTCATATTAGCTAGGTCCTTGGAATTATTGGTTGTTAAGGTTGTTAAGCAGGTTAAGTAGAAGTTGATCGATGCGCGCAGCTTGAGCGGGGCCGCGGCTGCGCGGCGAAAAAACAGGGGTGCATTCGAGCGCGCCACGGAACGCCATGCGCCCGCCGCGCTCGAGCTGCGAATTAGCAGGCCCGGGCCTTGCGGCGCCGGCGCCACAGCGGCGCCAGTCCGGCCACGCCCAATCCCAGCAGCGCCACGGTCGACGGTTCCGGCACGACGGTCGTCGCGGCCGTGTAAATGGCAGCTTGAGCCAGGTTGTAGGGCGAGCCGGGTGCAAACGGATCGCTGCCCGGATTGAAGTTGGGCGTCATCCACATCGTCACCAGCAGCGGTGTCGGCGTGTATGCTGATCCGCCGATCGGATGACCGGTCACTTCATAGGCCAGGCCGTAGACGCCCGCGGGAATCGCGGCGCCTTGCAGCGTGAACAAGAACTCGTGGCTCGTGTTGCCGCTGATCGGAAAGCCAGCCACGAAGCTCGACGAACCGTCGACCGTGATCGACGGGCCGACGAAGCCGGCCTGCTGATCTTCGATCAACAGGCTGATACCGGCCGGTGCCGGCACGGCCGGTGCGCCGCTGCCATCGGAGTAGTACAGCGCGCTGTGCACGTCAAAGGCCAGCGACTTGCCGGTGCCGAACAGATTCAGTCCAGCGCCGCCATGATCGCTCATCAGTTGGCCGCCGACGGTATCGAACGACTCGATGAACATGTGCTGGTTACCGTTGCCAGGCCAGTCGCCGCTGACGCCGTCGAGCGCGTTGCCCGAGAGCGAAAGCGTGAAACCGTGCCCCCAGACGGCGCCCGCCGGCAGCAGTGCCGCGAGGGCCAAGGCGAGAACTCGGAGACTTCGATGCATGATAAAAACCCTTGTTGCAAATTCAGTGTCGATTGAAGCAATGTCAGTTCAGGTTCGGCTCAGTTCTTCACCGGGCGCGCGAAATTCGTGCCCGAGAGCATGTCTTGCTGAACCCAGTTGTAAATCGTGTCCTGCGAAATCGTTTCGACGTGACCGTCCGCGTACAGGTAGTTGGCCGATTCCTCGTGACGGTCGGGCTGGATTTCGGTGATGATGAAATCCCACACGATTCCTTTCGAGATCTTCAAGGGCGTGTACCACGTCGAAGTGTGGACATGCTCTTGACTGACCGTCCGGCCATCGGCTCCCTCGAAGATGATGATCACCTTCGACGTTTGCTGCATCTTGTGCAGGTTGAGCACCGATTCGGGCATCGGCACCGCAACGTACTCGTTGATGACATAGCTGGAACCTTTGGCGCCATTGGCGATGAGATCCGGCCCCTTGGGATCGTTGGCGCAAATCCGGATGGCATCCACTTCCTCGACGTAGGGAGCCAGGGTGTAGACCCACGATTCCATCGTTCCGGCATGCACCGTCATGGGAAACCTGCCGCCGTTGTTATTGGCAAACATGTGGATCGCCAACCCGATCTGCCGCATGTTGTTGAAACAGGCGGCTCGGCGCGCGGAGGCCCGCGATGCCTGCACGGCAGGCAGCAACAAGCCGATGAGCACGCCGATGATCGCAATCACAACCAGCAGCTCCACCAACGTGAAGCCGCGCTTGCGCAGGGCCATGAAATCTCCTCGCAACACATAGGCCTTACCAGCCGCACCGAACCCGATGAAGGCAGTCGGACGAGGATTCCGGGCGAGCGAATAATGCCCGGTCGCCAGCGACCGTCGCACGCGTCGGCAGCAACCAGTGCCGCCGAAAACGCGCATTTGCCTCTTGGTGGTCCAGCGGCGCGCTTCGGCAATAGGAAGACCGACCGCAGGAGACAAGGCGCCCGGCGGTTGCACGTCGGGGGAGGAGGTCACGCCTGCATGCC
>CAZPED010000086.1:0-9661 GCA_964585335.1 uncultured Planctomycetaceae bacterium
ACGGACGCCGCGTGCGTCGCGTCGAGGCCGAGGTCGTGCAGGTAGAGGATGAGGTGCTTGTTGCTCGTGTAGCAGGGCACCGTGGCGAACAGGAGGCCGAGCGACAGCAGCCAGAAGCTCGGATCGCGCACGATGACCGCGAGGGTCGCCGGCGCACCGCCGCGGCGTCCGGCGTCGCGCGGCACGTCGCCCTCGTCGTACGGCTCGAGCCCCATGTCGAGCAATCGGCCCAGCGCCTGGGCCGCGCTGCCGGCGTGAAACGAACTGAGCACCAGTTGGCCGGTCAACGAGGCCTGGATGGCCGCCGTGGCCGTCGCCGCGTCGCGCATCTCGCCGACCATGATTACCTCGGGATCTTGCCGCAGCGCGCTGCGCAGTCCGCTGGCCAGGTCGAACCCAATGGCCGGATTGACTTGCGACTGGGCCACGCCGGGCACGGCCACTTCGATCGGGTCCTCCAGCGTGATGATGCTGCGCTGCCCGCCACGCACCAGCTCGTCGAGACACGCGTAGAGCGTCGTGGTCTTGCCACTGCCGGCCGGCCCCGTGATTAGCACCGCCCCCGAGGTTTCGGCCAGCAGACCTCGCAAGCGGCTAAGGATTTCCGCCGGCAGGCCGAGTTGGTCGAGCTGGCGTAGCTGATCGGTCTTGCCAAACAGCCGGACGACAACTCGCTCGCCGTATAGCGTGGGGAACGTACTGACGCGGATTTCGCCCGGCGAGCCATCACCGCGCAAGCGGCCTTCTTGCGGCACATCGGTGCGGTAAGTGAGCAGTTCGGCCAGCACCTTCAGCCGCGCAACCACGTTAGCCGCTATGCCCGCGGGAAAGACGCCGAGGTCGACCAGCACGCCGTCGACGCGCCAGCGCAGCGCTAGCCCGTCGGGCGTTGGCTGCAAATGTACGTCACTGGCCCCCTGCGCGTGGGCGGCGGCCAGCAGCAGGTCGACAAATCGCGTGGCGTATTGCGGATCGGCAGGATTCAGCGAACCCAGTGCGCTGGCGGTTGACTCGTGCACGGTTGCCGTCCTCGTCGCGCCACGGCGGCACGGTTGGGCTCGCGGGGGCCAGCCCAACCGCCGAGCTTTGGGCTAGGCCAAATTCTCTTCGATCTCTTTGATGTCTTCGTCCATGCCGGCGTGCTTGAGATTCAGCTTCTCGCGGCTGTCGATGCCCAGGCCGATCTTGATGCCATGCTGAATGAAGGGGTTCTCCCAGATCGAGTAGCGCTGCAATCGCCGCTCGGTGCCGTAGCGCTTCAGGACGGCCACGCCCGTCGCGTCGGCGGCAATCCGGTCACGGCTGGCCGCGACCAGCTTGGGGTCGACCGTGTCGCCGTGCGAAGGCCCGCCAAACACGAAGCTGCGCGTGCCGTCGAGAATGTTCAGCGCCGGGCGGATGCCCAGGTTCAATTCGGCCACGCGATTGACCATCGGCGAGACTTCCTCAATGTCGAGCTTGCGCCCCTCGGCGCCCAGGCGGCGGCGACCGCCCGAGGCCTTCTGGTTCATCAGATTGCTGTCGCCTTTGAAGGCGGTGTGAAACTCGCGGCGGGTGCGGTGGTGGCTCATGCCCACGAAGGCCTTCATCGACATCGTGAACCAGGCCTGGAAATGCGTTTTGATCACCGGCACGTTGATCACGTGGTCGACGGCAAACAGCAGCTCGGCCAGCTCGAACCCGTTCGGCCAGTGCTCGGCTTTTTCGGGTTTGATTTTGCGCCAGAGCGGCGCGTCTTTCTTGCCCAGCAGTTCGAGTTCGGCGGCAGCGTCTTCGAGCCCCACGGCCACGACCGGCGCTTTGACGTCGCTGATCGCCTGGTTGACGGCCTCGACGTGCCCGACCCGTTTCATGACGTCGATCGTCTTGGGAGTCGACGTGTCGAAGACCGGCGAAAAGCTGCGGTCGGCCACGATGATGCGCTTGGGGCCCCGCTCGGATACCAGTTTGATCACCGCGTACAAGACTTCAGGACTCGTCGTGGTGGGGTTTGGCACAGCACCGGTTACGTTGGGCTTGATCAGCACGGTCTGGCCGGCCTTGATGAAGTCCATGCCGCCCGATAGCCCGACCGCCTTGCGGACGGCCTCTTCCATGTTCGAGCCGCGGGCAATGCCCACGTCGGCCGGGGGAACGGCCGGCGGCTGATCTTCGCCAAAAGCCAGCTTCGGCAATACCAAACTGCCCGACAAACCGGCCGCCAGCGAAGCGGCGCCTGCCTGACGGAGAAACTGCCTGCGGTAAGGGCAAAGACGAGCGTGCGACATGCCTGGAACCTCACGCGTTAAAGAGAGAGGGGTGTGGCCCGATTC
This sequence comes from uncultured Planctomycetaceae bacterium, assembly GCA_964585335.1. Taxonomy (GTDB): domain Bacteria; phylum Planctomycetota; class Planctomycetia; order Pirellulales; family PALSA-1355; genus CAZPED01. Next base: position 2,313 of record CAZPED010000086.1, read on the forward strand.
GGCCGCCGAATCCTTGCTGCCGGCGGCACGGGCTACGGCTTCGATTGTAACCACTGGTCAAGCCGTTTGCGAAGCGATTCTGCCCGCTGGTTGACCTTCGTGGCTTCGGCGGGGGAGATTTCCTTCGACGTGTGGATCACCTGCATCGTGTCGTGTCGCAAGGCATCGACCTCCTCGCGAAAGGCGGCCGGAACAGGCGATTCGGCCGCCAGATTCATGGCCCGTACCTTGCGCAGCGTGCCCCACAGGCGGTCGTTTTCGGTCACCACCGAGGCGATGTTGGGAAATTCCTTCTCGAACTTGTCGTGGCAGTCGCCGCACATGGCCGCCAGCTTGAAATCGGCCGGCGGGTTGCCAATGTCGTGGTTCCCATGGCAGTCGAAGCACATCGGGTATTCGGTATTGATCCGTTTGCTGAAGTCCCAGTGATGCGGCCCGCCGGCGAGCGTTTCGGCCGCCTCGTCATGACACTCGGAGCAACGGGCGATGTGCGCGCTCTTCTTGGTGCCGATGAAGCCAAAGTCCTCTTCATGCGCCTTGACGTCGTCGCGGGTGTTGCCGCCGTGGCAGTCGTAACAAGTCATGTCTTGCAGGTCGTGCACGCTGCGAACGAAGTTGATCACCGCGTCGGTCAGTTCGCGCCCAGCCGTCAAATGGCACGAGGCGCAGTTCGAGCCCACCTGCGGCAGCGGATGCCCAGCGGGCCAGTTCTTGGGCTTAACCAGCTTCTTGACGGCCGGTTCTCCTTCGGGGCGGGCCTTGGCCGCGGGCTTGTCGGCCGCCTGGCCGGCCAGCAGCCCCAGGCTGATCAGAAAACCCGCCAGCGCCGCGGCGGCGGCCAGCTGCCGCGGGCCGCGCGGAGTTAGCGCACCGCCAGGGCGCACCAGCAAGCGCGTGCCCACGACCAGACAGGCCAGCGCCACGAGAACAATCCAACCCACGACGAATTCTCCCTGCGTAACAAATACTCTCGACGAATGCCGCTGCCGAAGCGGGCCGCGTCAGTCCCAGGTGCCCTCGGGAATCGGCTTGGCCTCGACCACCTCGATGCTCACCTTGTTGGGCCCTTCAACGATAAAGCTCTTGAGCTTCAGCCCGGGCCGCTCGGTAATCGGTTCGATCACCGTGACTCCCTCGGCCTTCATACGCTCGAACACCGGCTCGATCGAGCGATACGAGAACCCGATGCGATCGATCGGGCGATTGCGGGTTGGTTGGATGTCGGTCAGCGGCTCTTCGGGCCACCAGGGGGGCGCTGGAGTCACGTCGGGCTTGCCAAAAAAGATCATTTGCACATTGTCGCACTGAATGAAGTTCATCCAGATGCCGGCCAACGTTGCCATGTTTCCTGGCGGCTTCTTGGTTTGGGCAAATCGGGGCTTCAGACCCAGGTGCCTGGCGTACCACTGCACGGTCTCGTTGACGTCGGTGCAGAATAAGTGCACGTGGGCAAAGCGGTGATGCCCCATCGTGTTGATTTCGATCAGCTCCTTGTCGGGACCGCTGAGGTACATGTAGAAGTTGTCGACGCCCGGCAGCGGCGAGAGAGGCGTGTGAATGGTGACGTTGTGCCGCTTCCACCACTCGTATTCGTTCTTGACGTCGACGCCGCCCCAGCCGATGTGCCAGATGCCGGTGTTGAGCTTGCTGTCGGCCGGCTGATCGACCTTGTTCAGCAGGATGAACGATTTTTCCGTGAACAAGGCGTCGGCCACGCCGCGAAACTTGATGGGCGAAGCGCCGAACACCCGGCTGTAGAACTGAATCGACTTGCTCGGCTCGACGACATTCAGCGTCACGTGGTGAAAACGGGCTGGCTCGACGGCTGGATCGGCGGCCTGAGCGGCCCGCAGTCCGCCCAGCACCAAACAAACGACAGCGCACCACGAGCGACGCGATCCGAGCATTGGCGAAACTCCCAAGCCATTGAAGGAGGGCGGCCGAACCTGGCAGGGCCAGCTTCCGCTTTGGCGGCTCGCAGGACGGTTTTTCGTACCCGCCCGACCGCTGCGAGACTGCGATGGCCAATATACTTGCGGCTCCGGACCAATGCACTATGGCCAGGCCGATTTTGCCACTTGGCGGCGTGCTGGCACTCCCCCTTGAGGCACTTGGACGCCTGCATTGGCTCGGGGCGCCGTGGGCGAACTGGTCTGGTTCGGCGAGCCGCACTCAGGGTATTTTTTGCGTCTTGCCTGTGGAGATTCCGCCGGCGTTAAGGAAGACGCGAGTACAAACTCATGAACGGCAGATTAGCGATCTTGGCGTTGTGGTTGGTGGGCGTGGCCGGCAGTGTGACTCTGGCCGCCGAGTGGAGCGTGCCCATCGGGCCATCGACGACTCGGGTCGCCGCGACGGGCAGCGGTGCCAGCGAAGCAGCTTCGGCCACGGCCGAGGCGCCCTCGGCCATGTCTTCGCTATGGACGCTCGGCGTGCAAAACCCTTTCTCGCCCGAGAACCTCTTACAGTGGCTGCTCAGCCACGGCCCCAAGCTATTGACGATTGTCTGCGCCACGGCCGTGCTGCACGCGCTAATGAAATTCTGTTGTCGTCAGATTGCCCAATTCATGGCGCGCACGGGCGGCCGCGGCACGCTCTTGGAACGCGAGAATCGGGCGGTCACGCTGGTAGGCGTGTTCCGCAACACGGCCTCGCTGGTTATCGTGGGCGGCGGCATCCTGATGGCACTCGACCAGGTGGGCATTCCGATCATGCCCCTGATGGGAGGCGCCGCCGTGTTCGGCTTGGCCGTGGCCTTTGGTTCGCAGAATCTTGTGCGCGACTACTTCTCGGGCTTCATGGTGCTGATGGAAGACCAGTACGGCATCAACGACGTGGTGAAGATCGGCGACATTTCGGGCGTGGTCGAGAAGATCACCTTGCGGATGACCGTGCTGCGCGACCTGGAGGGCGTGGTGCACTTCATCCCCCACGGCACGATTACCCGCGTAAGCAACATGACGCACGGCTGGTCGCGGGCCGTGCTGGAAGTGAACATTGCTTACAAGGAAGATCCCGACTACGTGATGGGCGTGTTGCTCGACGTGGCGCGGGAGCTGAAGCGCGACGCCACGTTCGGACCGGCCATTCTGGACGAGCCCGAGATGCTGGGCGTGGACCGCTTTGGCGACTACGCCCTGGTGCTCAAGTTCGTCGTCAAGACGCATCCGCTCAAGCGTTGGCCGGTAAAGCGCGAACTGCTGCGGCGGATCAAGCGCCGCTTCGACGATCTGCAAATCGAGATTCCCTTTCCGCACTGGACGATCGACACCCGGCGAGCCGTTGACGCTGCCGCGCGGCCCGACGATCGGGGCGCCAGCCGGCTGGGAAAAATTGCCTGATGCCAGAGCGCCTGACTGTCGCCGAAAAACCGGCTTCAGATCGAGGCCCCGCCAACGCGTCCCCTTGTCAGGCGTTCACGCCGTGGAGCCTGACCTGCCTTGGGCGCCGGAACTTCCCCGCGCGGTTGCTTACGGGTCAGATTGATCCAGACTTCGGCGGCCACGGCGTGCAGCGTGAAGGCCAGCCAGACGGCCGCGTCCCACGCCTCGGGAAATGTCGCTCCCAGCGGCGGCAGCATCAGCAGCGGTATCAAGAGCCGAAACGTGGAAATTCCGAGCCCGATGGCGAACGTGCGGATCATCCATTCGCGGTGCCGGGCGATTTCGCGGCGGCGGATCGACCGGTAACCCTGTACCAGGCAAATCAAGAAAAGCGTGCTGGCCACGACTACGCCGACCTTGGTGGCAAAGCTGCCGAAAACGGGAAGTTGCCAGACGAACCACAGCGCCGAAAGCGCCCCGACGAGCGCGGCAATCATCCAGATGCGTCCCGACCAGCGATGAAATCTGATCCAGCGATTGCGCACGGCGGGCACGAACTGAATGGGTCCCAGCAGCATGAAGACCAGCCCAGTGAGAATGTGCGCGAGCGTGGCATAGGGAGACGCGTTGTAACGGAGGTTGAAATCGGCCGCTTGCGGAAACTCGGGGGGCACGGCGGGCGCTTGGCCAGAAGCCAGGAATTCGAGTGTGGTAAGAAACCGGCTCACCACGCTCAGCGTGGCAAACAACGCCAACAACACCACGAGGCCAAAGCCAATTCGACCGAGCCATTTAATCATGGTCACCACTCCCACTCGCGGGCTGACCCGTCTCTCCGCTTGCCTGTCGATTCGTCGCGCGCGGTCGAATATTGACCGTCGGCTGAAAATCAATGGAACACCAAATCAGGCTACCCGCCACTTGCGATATTAGCAGGCCGAAGTGGCCGGGGCCAAGGCAAGGTCTGCAACAAAGGCCAGTGCTTCCCGCAATGCCGCGCTCAGCGAGCGGAATCGCTCTCGCGATTGCGGATCTCAGCGAGCGCGCCGTCCCACAGCCGGGTTCGCGCCAGTAGCGAGCCGGTGGCTATCGGGGCGACTTCGGCCTGGAAGTCGGCGCGCCCCTGGCTAAGATGTGCGACCAGTTTCGCCGCCAAGGGCCCGTGCTGATCGCCGTCGAGTTCGATGTGCCGCCGCAGGTAGTAGGCGAGCCGTTCGGTGTGGTGCCCCGTCGCGCGCAGTTGCGGTTCGAGGCGCAAGAACATTTGCGGAATCAAGTCTTCGCGGCCGTAGAAGAACGACGCCGCCACGGCATGCGGAGCGCCGTGGGCGGCGATCGACAGCGTGTAGCGGACGAACTGGCCGGCAGCCTCGGGAATCAGCGGCGAATCGAGCGCGGCGCCAATGTCCTGCCCTGCCGCGACCGCGGCGACGCAATGATCGATCGGTGCCACGGAGGCCTGCAAGTCGGCCATGGCGGCCCGATACAGCTCGTAATGGCTGGCGTAGGTGCCGTCGCCGGCTTCGTCCGACTCTTCGCCGAGGACAATTTCGTTGACCATCCGCGCTAGCGCCGGCTGCCGCGGCGGCGTCCAAGGCACCGTGCAGCAGGTGACCAGCTGCTGCAACCGCTTGAGCAGCGCCATGAAGTCCCACACGGCAAACACGTGGTACTTCATGAACACCCGCAAATGGTCGGCATTGCTCACGGTTTCGTAGATGGGATGTGCCAGCAAGGCCCGTCGGGCCTCGACAAAATCGGGCCCCAGATCGATTCCGGCTACCGTGGTTCCCACAGACATGAATCCTTCCGCTTGGCTAACTCGAAGAACACCCCGTCGTGCGAACGGGCTACATGGACAGGCCGCCAGATTACTCGAGCGGCGGCAGCACGTCGGGCTCGACCTGGTAACCGTCGGCCAGGGCATTGGTCATGTTGAACAGCCCGGCGATTGCCAGCACTTCGCCTAGCGCTTCGTCGGACAGCCCCAGCTTGCGCAAGGCCGTGGTGTGCGAGTTGACGCAGTAGCTGCACCCGTTGGTGGCCGACACGGCCAGGGCGACGATCTCGCGCGTGGCCGGGTCGAGCGGCGAGGTGCGCCCGACCGCCTCGGGATGCATCAGTGTCTTGAGCGTTTGCCAGACCACTTCCAGCTGCGTGGGATTTGTCGCCAACACGCGCCACAAAGCTGGGACGAAGTCAATCTTCTTGGTCCGTTTGATATCGGCAAAGATTTCGGCCACGCGTCCCTGGGCTGCTGCCTCGGATACGGGACGTACGGTGGCCGGGCGAGTTTCGCTCATCGGAGTGCCTTTTGTCAGGGGCGACTGCGCTCGGCGGGCGCCGATCGCTGGCTAGTCTTGAACAAATAGAACAAATACCAAAGGGCCGGCACCAACAGCAGCGCTCCGCCCGCTACGGTGGTAATCAGCAGCCATAGCACGTTGTCGGGCGCCTTGGCGTTTTCGATCGTGATGGTCGGGGGCACCAGGTAGGGATACTGCGCCGCCGCCCAGCCCCAGATGACCGTGGTCACGGCCGCCGCGGCGCTGACGACCGCCGTACGGTACGACTGCCGTATGAGCGCCACTTGAGTGCCAAAGCCAGCCACCACCGAGGCCAGCACCAGCGGCCACGACCGCTCGCGAAATCCTTGCCACAAGTGAGGCGCGCCAGTGGCCACGTAGCCCACGCCGGCCAATGCCAACACGCCGGTCCAGATGCCCGTGGCCAGCGCGCGTCGCCGCCACACTTGTACAAGCGCTTCGTCGCCCAGTTGAGCGGCCTCGCGGGTCAGGTACACCGCCGCCAGGTAAGCGCACATCACGACCACGAAGAACGCGGTGAACAGCGCGAGTGGCGAGAGCCAGCCGGTCAGGTAGTTGCCGTCGAAGGCGCCATCGGTCTTGAGGGCCAATTGACCCGAAGCGACGGCGCCGACGCTGGCTCCCAGAAAGAACGGCGCGGCCGAGGAGCCCACGGCGAAGACGACTTCCCAGGCGAAGCGTTGCCGATCGTCGCCAACGGCGTGCGAGCGAAAGGCAAACCCCGCGCCTCGAAACACGATGCCCACGAGCGCGAGCGACAGCGGCAGCCACAGCGCCTGGCAGATCGCGGCGAAGGCCTCGGGGAAGGCGCCGAACAGGGCCACGAGGATGAAGATCAGCCACACGTGGTTGGCCTCCCAAACGGGACCGATTGCCTTGAAGAGCAGGTTCCGCTCGTTTTCCGGCGCGAGCAGCGCGGTGTTGACCTGCCAGATGCCCGCGCCAAAATCGGCGCCCCCCAGCACCGCATAGAGCGTCAGCGCGGCAAACACGACAACGAGCAGAATCTGTTCCGGTGTCACGCCCGATCCTCCGGCAACGGCTGGCGCCCCAGCAGACGCAAGATGGCCCACGTGCCCAGGCCGATAATTGCGTAGATCGTCACGGCGGTAAACAGCGAGATGCTTACGTAGGGCGACTGGGTGACCGTATCGGCCGTGCGGGCCACCTGATGCACGATCCACGGCTGGCGGCCCACTTCGGTCACAACCCAGCCGGCTTCGAGCGCCGCCAGGCTCAGCGGGCCAGCGGCCACGAGCGTCCACAAAAACCACCGCCCCGCGGGCAGGCCTTGCCGACGAATCACTCGCCAACCGAGATAGCACGACAAGACGACGAGCAGCGAACCGATGCCGACCATTGCCTGAAAGGCCAGATGCACGACGGCCACCGGTGGCGTTTTGTCGGCCGGAAAGTCATCGAGTCCGCGAACCACGGCCTGCCGGTCCCCATAGGCCAGCAGCGAGAGCATGCCGGGCACTTCGATCGCATAGGGTGTCGAGCGGGTCGTTTCGTCGGGAAAGCCGCCCAGGCGCAAAGGAGCGCCGGCCTCGGTGGCAAATTGTCCCTCGAGCGCCGCCAGCTTGATCGGCTGCACCTCGGCCACGCGCCGAGCAGCCCAGTCGCCCGTCAGAAACTGCACGGGCGTGGCCACTGCGCCCAGCGTCAGCCCCAGCGCTACGGCGCGGCGGCAGTACTG
>CAZPED010000087.1:0-9645 GCA_964585335.1 uncultured Planctomycetaceae bacterium
ATCCCGACCGCATGGCCCAGCGCATCCTGGGCATGGGCGACATCCTCACGCTGGTTGAGCAGGCGCAGCAAAAGTTCGACCAGGACGAGCTGGCCAAGCAAGAGGAGCGGCTGCGCAAGGGCGAGTTCACCCTCGATGACTTCCGCAACATGCTGGGCCAGACCAAGAAGCTCGGCCCGCTCAACAAGGTGCTCAGCCTGATTCCGGGCATGGGCGGCATGCAGGGCATGCTCGACCAGCTCGACGCCGACGGCGACATGAAGCGTTTGGGAGGGATCATCGACTCGATGACGGCGGCCGAGCGCCGCAATCCTTCGAAGCTGATCGATCAGAGCCGGCGCCGCCGGATTGCCGCCGGCGCGGGCGTCGAGCCGCACGAAGTAAACGACCTGGTCAAGCAGTTCGAGCCGATGGCCGCGATCATGAAGCGCATGGCCGGCATGGGGGTCCGCGAGCGCTTCCGGGAAATGCAAGAATTGCAAAAGGGGCTGAAAAACCCGGCCGCCCAGCTGCAAAAACAAAAGCTCGGCACGGGCAAGCGCCTGAACTCGGCCGAACGGGCCAAGCTGCGCAAACAACGCGAGAAAGAAGAGCGGCGCCGCAAGCGCGACTCGAAGAAAGATTAACCCCGGGCCGCCCACCGCGCGGCAGGCAATCGATTAGTTCAATCCACTTTCAACACTACCAAGTTTTCCAGGAGAATCGTGTGGCAGTTCGCATTCGCATGAAAATGATGGGTCGCAAGCATCGCCCGTTCTTCCGCATTTGTGCCGTCGACTCGCGCAACCCGCGCGACGGCCGCGTGTTGGAGGAGCTGGGCACTTACGATCCGATGGTCAGCGAAACCGATGCCCGCGCGCTGCTCAAGCCGGACCGCATTGCCTACTGGCTCGGCGTCGGCGCGCAACCGTCGGGCAAGGTCAAGACGCTGATCAAGAAGTACGGCACCAACGGTACTCATGTCAGCCAACAGCAGGCGGCTCGCGAGCGCTTGGCCATGCCCCGGGTTGTGCCCGATGCGGGCGCGCCGGTCTACGTTCCGCCGGCCCCCGGCGAAGCGCCGGCGGCGGCAGCCGAGGCCAGCAGCGAGTCGGCCGAGCAACCGGCGGCCGCGGAGTAACACCCTACGTAGGCGCCTTGGACGCCGGCCAACAGGCCAGGCGCGGATCGTACGATCTTGACCATGCGGTTTGATGTACTGACCTTGTTTCCGGGAATGTTCCCGAGCTACCTGGGTCAAAGCCTGCTCAAGCTGGCCATCGACCGCGGATTGATCGAAGTGCAGTTGCACAACATCCGCGACTGGGCCCACGGCAAGCATCACCAGGTCGACGATCGCCCGTACGGCGGTGGTCCCGGAATGCTGCTGAAGGTCGAACCGGTGGTCGAATGCGTCGAAGCGGTGCGGGGCATGGGCCCCGAGCCCGGACACCTGATCATGCTGACGCCTCACGGGCGGCGGCTCGATCAGCCCCGGGTTGAGCAATTGGCGAGCAAGGCGAGGTTGCTTTTGCTGTGTGGCCGGTATGAGGGTTTCGACGATCGCGTGCGGCAGATCCTGGAGCCGGACGAGATTTCCATCGGAGACTACATACTCGGCGGCGGCGAAGTGCCGGCCATGGTGCTGATCGACGCCGTGGCTCGCCTTGTGCCGGGCGTGCTGGGCGACGAGGAAAGTAGCCGGCAGGATTCGTTCTCGGGCGAGACACGGTGGCTGGAATGTGCCCAGTTCACCCGGCCTCGCGAGTATCGAGGATTGAGCGTGCCCGAAGTATTGATCAGCGGCGATCACGAGCGAATTGCCGAGTGGCGGCGAGCCGAAAGCGCACGCCGCACCGCGGCGCAGCGGGCCGACCTGTTGGCCCCCGGCGACGCGCCGGCGGATGACAAAACATAACCATCAAGACAACTCCGACAAACCAGGGAAACGTCAGCCAGCAGCCGGTTCGAAGGGCGGCCAGCGATTTACCCGCAGCCACGAGAAAGGTTCTAGTACGATGAGTCAACAAACTCTGGCGCTCGTTGAAAAGAGCAGCCTGAAGACCGATATTCCCCAGTTCGCCATTGGCGACACGGTGGACGTGCATACCCGCATTCTGGAAGGCGAAAAAGAACGCATCCAGATTTTCAACGGCGTGGTGATTGCCCGCGCGGGTTCGGGCACGCGCGAGACGTTCGTTGTCCGTCGCATCGTCGGCGGCGAAGGTGTGGAGCGGAAGTTTCCGCTGCACTCGCCCAAGATCGCCAAGATCGAAGTCAAGCGCGGCGGCATCGTTCGCCGGGCCAAGCTGTACTTCCTTCGCGACCGCGTCGGCAAGGCGGTTCGGCTCAAGGAACGTCGCAAGTTCGACTAGGGCGAGGCGCGGCGCCGAGGCGAGCCTCCGCGCGCTGCCGGCCAGGCGAGGCATCGCGTGCGGTTCGTGCGGTTGAAGTGAACTGCCTGTCGACGGACGTCGCGAGGCGCTACGATGTCGCTATCGAGGTGGTTCGTGCGCTTGCAGGCCAAATGGCGGCGCTACCACTCGCTAGGCGAGCGCGGCGAGCGGGCCGCGGCCCGGCATTTGCGCCGGCGGGGCTACAAGATCGTGGCCCGTAAAGATCGGGGCCGATTGGGCGAACTCGACCTCGTGGCGGTCGATGGCCGTACGGTGGTATTCGTCGAGGTCAAAACGCGGCGGTCGCACGACGCGGGGCACCCGGCCGACGCTGTTGGCCCCGAGAAACAAGCGCGGCTGACGCGGCTGGCCGTGGCCTTCCTGAAGCGCCACGATTTGCTCGAGCACCCGGCGCGCTTCGACGTCGTCGCGGTGACCTGGCCGGCCGGCGCGCGTCGCCCGACGATTGACCACTTGCAAAACGCCTTCATGGCAGTTGGTCGCGGGCAGATGTACTCTTGAAGTACGCAACCAGGTGTGCATTGTGCACACAGAATGGCCACCGGCGATGGGTCGCGCGTCGGGGCGACCCGGATGGAAGTGAAGGGGAGTTCCGCGCGGTGGTCGTCTCGTCAAACCCCCACCGCGCGGCAGGAGCGCCTCTTTTGCTGCTCAGGCCCCTATCGTCGCTGCAAAATTAAGCGTGGCACCATTGCGGAACCTGCTGATACAGGCCGCTGGCGGCCTCCCAGCGACCCGACTCGGGCGACAAATAGCAAAAGCCGCGGTCACCTTTCAGGCCGTGGATGCCCACGAATTCGTGTAATTCGACAACCTCAGGCGAGCGAACATAACGCCTGCCGTCCCAGCGGAGCAGCGCCGCCTTGGCCGTGCTGCGGGGTTCCAAATCTTCCAGAAGTTCAAATTGTCGAAGACCTTGCATCTTTATTCCTCCGGTAATTTGGGGCCGTGGCACCGTTACTATCGGAATCTACAGACCTCTAACATTACGGAATTGTTATATTGAATCTTACGAAACAGTAAGCTTGCTGGCAAGATTAGCTGTGCTGATTTTGCGCATCTCGACCGCTGCAGAGTGCAAAATCCGGGGGGAAGCGCCCCGCTGAGTGCGTCCCAGAGAGACGCCGCCGACGAGGGTGCGCGTACCGGGCCTCGCGGAGCTAAGGCCCCTGCGGCTGGCTGGCGGCCTGTTTTCGGCCTGCTTTGGGCCTCGATTTGTCGGGGCTCGCGCCAGCTTACGGAAGTGGTGCCTGCGCTAGAATGGCCAGCGGTCGCCCAGGGCTTCCTTCTGCAGTTCGCGAATCTGCTGCAGTCCGCCACGGGCCAGCGCCAGCATCGAGGCCAGTTCCTCCTCGCCGAACGTGGCTTCCTCGCCAGTGCCTTGCACTTCGACGAAGCGCCCCTGGCCGGTCATCACCACGTTCATGTCCACCTCGGCATCCACGTCTTCGTGATAGTCGAGATCGAGCACGCTCTTGCCGTCGACGACGCCCACGCTCACCGCCGCCACGCTGTCTCGGAGCGGATTACGCACGAGGTCGGGAATCGTCGCCAGCGCGTCGGCCAGCGCAACCATCGCGCCGGTGATGCTGGCCGTGCGCGTGCCGCCATCGGCTTCGAGGACGTCACAATCGAGATAAATCGAGCGCTCGCCGAGCGCGTCCAGGTCGACCACGGCCCGCAGGCTGCGACCGATGAGCCGCTGGATTTCGGTAGTGCGTCCATCGACCTTGCCCACGTCGCGCCTTTTGCGCGGGCTGGTGCTGCCGGGCAGCATGCTGTATTCGGCCGTTACCCAGCCGCGGCCCTTGCCAGCCATCCAGGCCGGCACGGACAAGTCGACCGAGGCCGTGCAGAGCACGGTCGTGCGCCCGGCGCGAATCAGCACGCTGCCTGCCGACGGGCGGGTGTAGCCCCGCTCAATCGTGATTGGTCGCAGGGCGTCGGGCGTTCGTCCGTCGTGGCGCATGAAGAAACCTTTCAATAGCAGGAGGATTCAGGCGGGCCGGCTGGCGGCGTGCGCTGCTGGGAATAAGTTAGCGGTGCGCGCCCAGAATCGACGCCAGCACGCCTTTTTGCACGTGCAGCCGGTTCGAGGCTTGCTGCACGACAATGCTCTGCGGACCGTCGATCACTTCGTCGGTCACTTCCTCGCCGCGGTGAGCCGGCAGGCAGTGCATGAAGTAGGCGCCAGCGGGGGCTTGGGCCATCAGCGCAGCGTTCACCTGGTAACCGGCAAAGTCCCGGCGGCGCTGGGCCGATTCGGTCTCCTGGCCCATGCTGGTCCACACGTCGGTATACACCGCCACGGCGCTGCGCACCGCCTCGGCTGGGTCGGTTGTCACGGTTAATTGCAATTCGGGCACGTCGTGCTTCAAGTGCTCCAAGAACGACTTGTCGAACTGGTAGCCCCGGGGCGTGGCCATGGCGAACTTCATGCCGGTTTTGCCGCAGCCTTCGGCCAGGCTACGCGCCACGTTGTTCCCATCGCCAATGTAGGCCAGCGTGTGGCCCTTAAGCCGGCCGACCAACTCCTTGAGCGTGTAGAGGTCGGCCAGCGCCTGGCAGGGGTGCGCATAGTCGGTCAGGCCGTTGATAACCGCGCACGTGGCGTACTGGGCCAATTCGACCACGGTTTGATGCTGAAACGCGCGGACCACGATCACGTCGACATACTGGCTGAGCACCCGGCCGAAGTCGGCCACGCTCTCGCGGGCGCCAAAGCCCACGTCGTCGCCCAGAAACAGGCAGCTGCCCCCCAGGTTGATCATGCCGGCTTCGAAGCTTACCCGGGTGCGCAGCGACGGCTTCTCGAACAGCAGGGCCATTACGCGGCCCGGCAGCAGCGCTTCGCGCAGGCCCTGGTGATACTTCGTTTTCAGATCCTCGGTGATTGCGAAGATCCGTTCAATTTCGGCCGACTTCAAATCGGCCACGGTCAGTACATTTCGCATGGGCAACTACTCGCAAACCAAGCGGGACTAAGCGGTCTGCTCTTTGAGCACCTGGGCCAGAATGTCGCAACCGTCGTGAGCCTGTTGCTCGCTGAGGTTCATGGCCGGCAACAACCGCAACACGGTGTTGTGCGTGCAATTGACCAGCAGCCGGCGATCCATGCAGCCCTGGACTACCGCCGCGCCGTCGATCGACAGCTCGACGCCGATCATCACGCCCACCACGCGCACGTCGCGCACCAGCTCGCATTCGGCCTGCAGCGCGGTCAGCCGCTGGCGGAACAATTCGCCGAGCTTTTGCGCGTGCTGCAGCAGGTTTTCTTGCTCGATCATTTCGATGGCGGCAATGCCGGCCCGGGCGGCAATGGGGTTGCCGCCGAACGTGGCGGCGTGCATGCCAGGCCGCAGGCTGGGGGCGATTTCGGCCGTGGTCAGCAGCGCGCCGCCGGCGATGCCGCCGCAAAGCGATTTGGCCAGCGTGAGCACGTCCGGCGTGACGCCAAAGTGCTGATAGCCGAACCACTGGCCGGTGCGGCCGCAGCCGGTTTGCACTTCGTCGAACACCAAGAGCAAACCGTGCTGATCGGCCAGCTTGCGCAGCCCGGCCAGGAAGCCCTGGGGCGGAATGTTCACGCCCCCTTCGCCTTGCACCGGTTCGATCATGATCGCGGCGGTCTCGTCGTCGATCAGCCGGGCGACGGCATCCAGGTCGCCGTAGGGCGCGTAGACAAAACCGGCCATCAGCGGGCCGAGCCCCTCGTGATACTTCGGCTGTGCCGTGGCCGCCGTGGCGCCCAGCGTGCGGCCATGAAAGCCGCCTTCAAACGTGATGATTTTGTAGCGGCCCTTCTTGGCGTGCAGCCGCGCCAGCTTGATGGCCGCCTCGTTGGCCTCGGTGCCCGAGTTGCAGAAGAACGCCTGGCCGCCGAAGCTTCGCTCGCTGAGCAGCTTGGCCCAGCGCCCCTGGGCTTCGGTATACCAGGTGTTCGGCACGTGGATCAGCGTGGCCACTTGTTCCTGCACGGCCCGCACGACCGGTTCAGGGCAGTGGCCCAGCAGGTTGCAGCCCCAGCCGGGAAAGAAGTCGAGGTAGCGGTTTCCCTCGACGTCCCAGACGTACGAGCCTTCGCCGCGGGCCAAGGCGACCGGGTAGCGGCGATAGTTGGGCACCACGTACTGTTTGAACATTTCGACGATTTCAGTCGAATTCATGGTCGCCTCGGTGGTAGCCATCGGAAGCCTCCAGCAATGGGGGAATGCCTGTTGCGTCAACAGCGCGATCCCATACGGACAGGCCGGCGCCGGCCCAGGTTCGACGCGGTTCAGCCCGCCGTGGGCTGCGCGTCCTGCATGATCTCGGTTCCAACCCCTTTGTTCGTGTAGATCTCGAGCAGCAGCGCGTGGCGCACGCGGCCGTCGATGATGTGGATCTTGCGGATGCCTCGCCCCAAGGTTTCCAGGCAGGCCTCGACCTTGGGAATCATGCCCCGCTCGATCGTGCCGTCGCCGATCAGCGCGCGGGCCTGGCTGGCCGTGAGCGAATTGATCAGCGTTTCGGGATCATCTTTCTTACGCCGCACTCCGTTCACGTCGCTCATGTAAACGAGCTTTTCCGCGCCCAGCGCTTGGGCCACGGCCGTGGCCGCCGTGTCGGCGTTGACGTTTAGCTTCTCGCCGTTCTCACCCAGGCACATCGACGGAATGACCGGCACAATGCCCGCCAGGCACAGGTTATTGATCGTGCTGCGGTCCACGCGGGTAACGGTGCCCACCGAGCCCAGGTCAATCGGCTGGCCTTGCTCGTCTTCGAGCGAGAGCCGTTCGCCCCAGAGTACGTTCGTGGTGCGGAAGTTGAGCGCCGCGGCTCGGCCGCCGAATTCCTCGATGCGCTCCGCGATGTGTTCGTTGGTCTCGTAGGCCAGTACGCGTTCGACGATGTCGCGCGTGGCATCGTCCGTATAGCGGCGGCCTTGAATGAACCGCGGCGTCAGGCCCGCGGCGTCCATGGCCCGACTGATCGCGGCGCCGCCACCATGCACCACCACAGGCCGCATGCCCACGGTTTCCATGAACACGATGTCGATCAGCAAATGTCGCAGGGCGTCGACGTCGTCGAGCAGGCTGCCGCCGAGCTTTATGACCGTCACCTTGTCGCGGAACTTGCGGATCCATCCCAAGGCTTCAATCAATACGTCGGCTTTTTGAGTCGGCGATAGCAACTCTCGGAGTCTCCGGGACGATGCGCCCCAAAACCAGGCGCCGGCGGGAAATCTAGCGGGCCACGAGCGCCCGGAAGTGGATAACCTCGGGGAAAACGTCTCATTGTAAAACACCCCCCTAGGCTGTCAACGCGGCCCCGGGGCTGGCCGCCGGCAAAAAAGCGCTCCCCGGGCCCTGGAATCGTGCGGGGCAACTTGCGAAGATGATGGTTTCCCCTCCGTCCTCTTGGCGAGATCCTGCAATTGAGTAGCGCGCTGGCCGTGGTCATGGCTGCTGGCAAGGGTACCCGCATGAAGTCGGAGCTGCCCAAGGTGCTCGTTCCGGTCTGCGGACGGCCGATGATCGACTACGTCATCGACGCCCTGGCGGCCGCGGGCATTGGCCGCATTGTCGTCGTGGTCGGCTACCGCGAGGAGGACGTCCGCGCCCAATTGGCCGGCCGCCCCGGGGTGGTTTTTGCCCGCCAGGCCGAGCAAAAAGGCACGGGCCATGCCGTCATGTGCGCCCGCGAGTACCTGGCCGGGCACGACGGGCCCGTGGTGGTCGTGGCTGGCGACTCCCCCCTGATGCAAAGCGACTCGCTGCGGCAATTGCTGGCCGAGTTCGACCGCTCTCGCCCGGCCTGTTTGTTGGGCACGGGCACAAAGGACGACCCGCAAGGCCTGGGCCGAATTGTCCGCGACGATGGCGGCAAGTTCGTGGGTATTGTCGAAGAGCGCGACGCCACGCCCGCGCAAAAGCAGATTCGCGAAGTGAACCTCAGTTGCTACGTGTTTGGCGGCCAGGCTTTGTTGGCGGCGCTCGAGCAAATTCGCGCCGACAATGCTCAGGGAGAGTACTATCTGACCGATTGTCCCGGCGCGCTGTTGGCCGCTGGGCGCGATGTGCGGGCTTTAAACGTACTGAAGCCCTGCGAGGCGCTGAGCATTAACAATATGGAAGAGTTGGCCGCCGTTGAGGAGGCCATGCGGGCGATGGGGATGGCGCCCCACGCACCCTAGCGTTTTGGCACGTTTTGGCCGGTTTTTGGCCATTTTCGCCCCCGGGCCACCTCAGCCCGCGAGCACAGCAGTTAACGGTCTTTATCTCGCGTGACCACGTTTATGAACGACCTTAAGATCTTCAGCGGCCGGGCCAACCGGGCGCTCGCCCAGCGAATTTGCGATTACCTCGGTTTGCCGCTGGGCGGCATCACCATCGGCAACTTCCCCGACAGCGAAATCAGCTGCAAGGTCGACGAGGATATTCGCGGTCGCGATGTGTTTCTCGTGCAGCCGACGTGCCCGCCGGTGAACGAGAATCTGATGGAACTGCTGATCATGATCGAGAGCTGCAAGCGCGCCAGCGCCGAGCGGATCACGGCGGTTGTTCCCTACTACGGCTACGCGCGGCAAGACCGCAAGGACGAAGGCCGGGTGCCGATCACGGCCAAGCTTGTGGCCAACATCATTACCCGCGCCGGGGCCGACCGGGTGCTGGCCATGGACCTGCATGCCGCCCAGATCCAGGGCTTTTTTGACGTGCCGGTCGATCATCTCTACGCCGCGCCGGTGTTGAATGAGTATTTCGTCGACATGGGCTTCGATCCCAAGGAGATTGTCGTCGTCAGCCCCGACGAGGGGAGCATCAAACGCGCTTTGGGGCACGCCGAGCGGCTGGGGGCCAGCCTGGCCATTGTCGACAAGCGCCGCAAAGATGCCGAGCACACCAAGCAGGAAAACATCATCGGCGCGTCGGTCGAAGGCAAGATTGCCCTGATGTTCGACGACATGATCAGCACCGCCGGCTCCATCTGCGGCGCCGCGCGCGTGATTCACGAGCGTGGCGCCAAGCGGATTCACGTGGCCGCCACGCACGGCGTGCTGTGCGGCCCGGCCGTGCAGCGGCTCGAGGAATCTCCCATCCACGAGGTGCTCATTACCGACACCATCCCGCTGCGTCCCGAGCAAATGACGTCCAAGATCAAGGTCTTGAGCGTGGCCCCCCTTCTGGGTGAAGCGATCAAGCGAATCCACCGCAACGAATCGGTCAGCCGCCTGTTCGACTAAAACACTACCGCGGCGGGGGTTGGAATT
>CAZPED010000088.1:0-9610 GCA_964585335.1 uncultured Planctomycetaceae bacterium
GGTAGCGGCGCCCAGCGGGTAGTACATCATCCGGTACTCGCCGGTGATGCTCAGGTTGTCGCCACCGATGGCGTGGTGCTGGCCGTCGGTCAGGCTCAAGGCGCCAAAACCCAGCCGCTTTTCAAAACCCCAGTAGTGGTCGTAGTCCCAACCGAAGTTCACGCCGCCGTAGTAGCTGGGCAGCAGGTGGACGTGCCCCGGTATCAGCGTCGCGCCGGCCGAGAAGCCGGAAAAGCCGCTGACCGAGAACGGATTCGTCCGCCAGCCGGGCCCGGCGATCGGCCAGCCGATGCCCAGGTCTTTCTCGGCATCCGGCGTGCGCGTGCCCACGTAGGGCACCATCCCCTGCGGCGCCCAAGATGTCAGCTTGGCGCTCCACGACTTGACACTTTCGGGCACCAGGCCGACGCGGGTCGGCTCGGGCGCGGAGTCGGTCGCCAGCACGCTATCCGAGATCGTGGCCGTCGGCTCGTCGTCGTCGCGCGCCAGGTCGATGATCCGCGCCTGCTCGCCGGTCGGCTCTTCCCAGTCGGAAATGTGGGCCGCCAGCAAGATCGGGCCGCTCGTGGTCGCGTCGCGCTCTTCGGCGACGGCCGAGCCCGCGGCGGCAAGCCAAAGCAGAGTGGCAACCGTCAGGTAGGCTAGTGCTGGGCGGGCCCATGCGGCGCGCAGCGGGCCGCGTGGCGCCAGGCCCGATAGTCGTTGGAGCAGCCGCAGCATCATAGGTTGGCCGAAGTGAATCGCGGGCGCGAACCTGCGTGGTCCGCGCTCGATGGTGATGGGTTCAGCGAGGGGTGTGCGATCAGTGAGGCGGTCGTCAGCGTTCAGCAGCCGGAACGCCTGGGGCCAACAGCGTGCCGAGCGCGAGCGGCGGAGTTAGGTTGGGTGTGGAGCGTGTGGCAGGCGGGCGGTGGTTCTGTGCCGGCAGGCGCCAGCGCGCGTGGAGTGCTAGCACAGCGGGTTGTCCGCTGGGGGCCAGGTCATGCTAGCAGCCCCGTGGCTTTCGGGCCGCGCAGCCGATCTGCCCACAGGCTCATCGGCCGCCGGCAAACGCCGAGTCCAAGCGAATCCGCGAAATCGGCACAGCCGCCGTTGCAACCGGCAAAGGCGGCAAAGTTTGACGGGAGGCGAGGCGTCTCGATTCATTTATCAAATGACTCACGACGCGGCGATCGAACGAGTCCACTTCGAATGCGTAAACTCTGACGCTTGGATGCAGTCGAAGCCGATCAAGTCTCGCCGCGGCAGTCGCGTCGTTCCGGCGCGTCATTCGATCGACGGCGCATCAAGCGACAAGTTCCTTGACGATTCCGGTACTGTCCCCATGGCGCGGCGCGTTGACGCCGACACCGCGCAGCAGCGTCAGCCAGGCATTGCACAGCGGCGTGTCTCTTTGCACCACGAGGTGCTGTCCCAGCTTCACGCCGGCGCCGCCACCGGCCAGAATCGTCGGGCAATTGTCGAGATAGTGCACGCTGCGAATGTTGCTGCCGTATACCAGGCAGGTGTGATCAAACAGCCGGCTGCCGTCCGCCTGCTTGACTGCCTTCAGCCTGTCGATCAATCCGGCGAGCAGTTCGCTTTGCACCACGTCTCGCTTTTGCGAGGCCGCGGTGCGCGGGCCGGGACTGTAGTGGCTCATGTCGTGCGGCGCAATGCCGATGCCGACGCTCGTCAACAGGGTGGCGATCGGCTGCCGATAGGTGATGACGCGCGTGCTGTCGGTCTCGAAGGCGGTCGCAATCAAGTCGTACATCAGTCGCACTTCGTCGACTCCCGCCAGACTCGAAGCGGGCTGGCCCATCTCGACCTTGGGCTTGGGCACGTTCTGCCACTGCTCGTCCTTGCTGAGCGCGGTTTCGATGTCGCGCACCGCCTGGAAGTATTCATCGAGCTTGGCGTTGTCGTTGTGGCTCAGCTTGTGCCGCAAATCCGCCGCGTCGTCGAGCACCGCGTCGAGCACGCTGCGCTTCTGCAGCAACATGGCCTGGCGCTGCTGGAGCGGCGTCGTATCGCTCGAAAACAGCCGGTGATACGCCGCCAGCGGCGAATTGAGACCGGCCAGCGGTTTTCCGCGGACATCCCAAGCCAGCGAAAGACCGGGGCCATGCCCGTTGGCCGAGAGATCGGGATCGGTTCCATTGAGCTGCAACGAGGCGAAGCGGGTCTCGCGGCCAAGCTGCGCCGCGGCAACCTGATCGACCGAAACGCTGTTGTAGAAACCGGCGCCCCCTTCGAACCGATTGGCGCCCGTCAGCCAGAAGGTGCTGCCCCAATGGGCTTCGTCGGTGTATTTGTTCGTCAGGCCCTGAACGATCGTGAAATCGTCGCGATGGCGAGCCAGCGGCGCCAACCCCGGCGGCAACGTGTAGTTTGCGCCGCGCTCTTTGACGTCAGGAAACCAGCTTTCCTGCGTAACGCCGTAGCCAATGCCGAGAAAGACCATCCGCTTCGCAGGCGCGACAGGAGCAGCGGCCGCGGCAAAACGCCGAAAGCCCACCGATTCGAGAAACGGCAGGGCCACGACCGACGCGCCGGCACGCAGCACATGGCGGCGAGAAAAAACAGGCTTCATGATGGGCAGCCTTCCCCTGTTCTACGGTTTGGTTTTACATTTCTCGTCGACAACCGCACGGCGCCGGCACGTTGCCGATCCACAACGCGGGAAGTGGCATCATCGATTGCAAAATTGCTCGCTCGTGACCAACACCCGAATGAACTCGCGCGTCGCAAAGTCATGCTCGCGCGCCTGGTCGACCATCGCGGCCACCAGGGCCTCGTCGCGGCTGCCGCTGTAGGGGCGGCCGAGCGCGAATTGTAACAGCGCAATGCTGAATCCCCGCGCAAACGCCTCCGATTTGCCGGCAACATGGTTGCGCAGTTCAAAATAGTCTTTGAAGGCGGGGCCGCGATGCACGACGCCCGACGCGTCGATGGTCCACGACTTTGCGCCGAGCTCGGCCGTTTCGTACTGGTCCTCGGTCCGCCACTTTCCGACCGCGTCGAAATTCTCCAGACCCAGACCCAGCGGATCGATCTTGCGGTGGCAACTGGCGCACTGGGGTTGCTCCTGATGCGCCTGCAGTCGTTCGCGCGTGGTTAGTAGTCGATCGTCCAAACGCGAGATCTGCGGCACGTTGGCCGGCGCGGGCGGGGGCGGGTCGTTGAGCAGCTTGCGCAATACCCAGGCGCCGCGCTCCACGGGGCTGGTGCGCTCGCCATTGCTTCCCATGGCCATGATGGCCGCCATTCCCAGCAAGCCCCCCCGCGGCGATCCTGGCGGCAATTCGACTTTGCGGTACGCGTCGCCTTTGACCCCGGCGATGCCGTAATACTGCGCCAGCAAGCTGTTCACGACCACGAAGTCGGCGGACAAGAGATTGCTCAGGCTCTCGTTCTGGCGCACGAGGAAGGCGAACGTCTCGTAAACTTCGTCGCGCGCGGCCATCTTGGTCGCCACGTCAAACGCCGGGTAACGCACGTTGTTGAAGCGGAAGAATTCGAGCTTGTCCATGTCGAGCCATTGGTGAATGAACGGCACGATGAAACCGCGCGAGCGCGGATCGTCAATCAGCCGGTTCACCTGGTCGACCAGCACGTCGGGCTTCGTCAGTTCGCCGCGGGCCGCCAGATCGCGCAGCGTCGCGTCGGGCGGAGCTCCCCACAGAAAGTAGGCCAGCCGCACCGCCAGTTCATTGGCCGACAACGCCGCCGTGTCGGCTGCGGTCGCCGGCTCGCCCAGATAGATGAATCGCGGAGAGGCCAACACGACCGCCAAGGTCTCTTTCAAGGCGGCGCCGTGCGGCACCCCTTCGCGGCGACGGCGCTCGTAAATCTTGGTCAGACGATCGAAATACTCCGGCGGTGGGGCCTCGCCGCGGCAGGCAAGCGTGGCAAAGCGTTCGACGGCTCCGCGCACTTCGTTGGCACCCACCGTGCCGGCGTCGTCTCCCAGCGGAATCCGCAGCGCCTCGATCCCCGGGGGCACGCCGTGCAAGTTGCTCGGCACGCGCTCGACTTCGGTCCAATCGACCCACAGCGCGAACTCGGGGCCAATGCCGTTGAGCTTTTCGCCCTCGGCGAAGACGCGATGCGCCTGCTCGTTGCTGTCAAAGGTGCCCTTCTCGCGAATGAAGAACGAGCCGGTGCGGTTCTTGGTGAGGTTGAACGGCACCTCGATCACCTCGGGCGCTTCCATCGTCCCTTGCACTTCGTGCGTGCTCAGATGCGTGGCGTGGACGCCAAACTCGACAAAGCGGCGCTGGGGCGACGCTTGCCGGGTGGCGGCCATCCGCAGCCGCACCACGTACTGGCCCGATGGCCAGTCGCCACTCACCGCGAAGTTGAAGACCGGGTTGACGCCATTGTCGCGTATCGTCAGGAAGGCGCCGGTCTTCACCTCGGGCTGCACCAGGAAGTAGGCCTGGTACGGCAACAGGTTCATGGCGCTGTTCCCCTCGTGCGTGGCCGTCTCAGCATCGACAAAGCCGAATTCCGTGGGCGCGGGGGCGCCCGGCAACTTGTTCCAGGAGTGATAGAAAGTCCACGGCGGTTGCTTCGCCAGAGCGGCGCGAATCTCCGCGGCCACGGTGCGGTTTTCCGGGCGCTCGGCCGCCTGGTTGACGGCGCGCGACCACTGGCCGTACTTGCGCCGCAGCTCGAGCCGGTTTTGCAGGTTGGCCCGCACCCGATCGACGACTTCCTCGGCCTCGAAGCGTTGCTTCTTTTCGGTCGTGGCATGCGCCTGCCGCTCGAACGCCTCGTCGAGCGCTTCGCGACCCAGGGCCAGGTACTGTTCGAATTGGTCACTCGACATGAACTGGTTGGTGGCCAGCGTGTCGAAACTGCCCAGGGACGTGTCCGAGGGGAGCTCGTTGACGTTGATCTCGACGCCGAGCAGCTCGCGGAGCGTGTTGCCAAACTCGCGCCGGTTCAGCCGGCGCATGGTTTTGAGCCCTTTTTGATCGGCCAGGAGTCGTCGCGCCGCGACGATCGTGTTGGCCAGGTCGTCGAGGAAATCGGCCTTCGCCTTTGCCTGCGGTTGCTCCTCGTCTTCGGGGGGCATGGCGCCCGAGTTCACCGCGTTGAGCACTTTTTGCCAGCGCTCGGCCGCTTCGACCGAGGCGATCTCGAACGGCAGTTGATCGATGCGAAAGCTGCCTTCGGCTTTCTCCGAGTTGTGGCACTTGAGGCAACACTGTTGCACGAGCGCCTGGTGACGCTGATCGAGACTCGGCCGCCGCTGATCGCCCCGGGCACTGCCAACGCAACCGGCCAGCAACAAGGCGGCACACAGTGCCCGATAGCCGTGGCGGCGATGGCGTCGTCGATTCACCAGGCTTGGCTCCTCGTGGCTCTGCCCCGCCGCCTGCGCGTCGATTCGTCGGACGTTCGGATGGAATCGACGCCAGCCAGCACCGCGGCTTTCAGAAACAGTCATGCCACTACTCCCGCACGAGCAACCATTCCCACCGTCCGGTTTTCACGATGGATTACCGGGGATTACCCGGCGCGGAGTGAATTATAAGCACGAGTTGATGCGACCCGCCAGCTTCTGCGTTGAGTGGTGGAGCGCGCACGAACACCGTGCTGGACGGGCACACAGCACGGCCTGATCTGCGTCGAGCCGGGGCAGCGCTCTTTCGCACAGTCGGCGGGCGGTTCTTGCAGCTCGGAGCGGTCGGCTCTGGCTGATGGACGTGGGCCGAAGTGTAGCTTCACGTTGGTCGACGTCCAGCGCGCCGACGCACTCTCTGTCGAAACTGGCGCGGTGCGCGACCAGCCGAGCGTCCTCGTCGCATGGCCTCGTGGCGGTCCCGGTCAGAGCACAGGCTCATTGGCGCCGGCAAACCCCGAGTCCAAGCGAATCCGCGAAATCGGTAGAGGCGGCGTTGCGACTGGTGTAGGCGGCAGAGTGTGACAGGAGGTAAGGCGGGGTAGTGACCCTCCTATACATCGGACACGCTTTTCCCTTTAAGCTTCCCCCGATGCATCATGCAACATTCCAGCCGCGCTTTGCCTGCCCGTTTTCTGTTTTGAGTGACGTTGCACGAGGGCAACGTGCCCGTTGGTTGAGTGCTTCGGTGTGTCGGACCGGCGCAGGTTGTGGTTTGTAGAACTTCCCCTCAGCACATACCCTCGTTGGCGTCCAGCGGACGCGGCACAACGGAGGAAAGACGCCAAACGGCGCGAGCAGTGCAGAAACCTAGCGTTGATAGCCGTGCAATTTGCTGGATTTCCGTCCGGTCGTTTCAAAAAGGTGCGCATAATAGGCTCAGGTCGAGGAAGGCAGAGAAGGCGCGGTACTGCAAACCGCCAAACGTTAATATTCTCTATGCAGCGTCGCCTTGATTAAAATGCAGGAACGGCTTCCTGAAGGAGGGGTTCAGGAGTTTAGAGCAGGCTCCGTTGAACTACTCGCGAAGTTCGGTCTTAGCGGAGATGTCTGTGTTTCCTCGTCGCCAAGCACTGTTGAGATCTGGAATTCTATGCGCTGCTTGTAGCGTGCTTCTAGCTTCGTCCACCGACGCGGACACGATACCACCAGGCGATTTCGTGCGGTTGCAGTCCGCAACCCGCGCAGTGGTCACCCAAGTGGCCAAGCCGATCGTCGCGATTGAGCAAGCCGCGTCCCCAGGAGTTGGGCCAAAGCATCACATGCCCTACGCTTCCGGGGTGATTATTTCACCGGATGGGCTGATCCTGTCGCAATACCATGTCACTCATATGCTCGATCCGAGCAATTCCGCCAAGAGTCGCAAGCCGGGCGAGCGCGTGACGGTCATCCTCGCCGATGGAAAAAAGCTGGAAGCCGAGTTGCTAGGCGCGGATCTCTCGTTTGATCTTTCCCTGCTAAGACTCCCAGGGCCTGGACCATATCCCTATTGCTCTCCTACCGAAGAGGCAGAGGTTGCGCAGGGCAGCTTCGTGCTTAAGTTCGGGCACCCGCTTGGCTATCGAATTAACCGCGGGGCAGTCGTTCGAATTGGACGCGTGTTGTGCCAGCAAGATGACACCTTCATTTCTGACTGTCATCTAACAGGGGGAGATTCAGGCGGACCACTGTTCGATTTAAATGGACGTCTCGTGGGAATTGTTCGAAGTGGGCCGAATCATCCTCTCCGTCCGAGCGCCCGGTCTGGGATGCTGTTCGCTTGCACGACAATCGGAGCTATTAGGCCTCGCCTCGAATCCATGCAGCGAGGAGAGATCACCGGGCCCGATCAGAAAGTAATTGCTGACTCCATAACTAGATTTCAGCGCGCTCCCTCACTGCCTGTGGAGAAATGGACGCAAGGCACCGTGCTGCGTGGTGAGCTCGCCCCCGTTGTGGCCCAATCGCGTAAGAGTGTTGTAGCCATCAAAGATGGCGAAGAGATCGTTGCGCTGGGCACGATCGTTCACTCAGATGGTTGGGTGATTTCCAAAGCCAGCGAGCTTCCTAAAATGCCGATCTGCCAGCTAGAAACGCGAACGTCGCTCACCGCGGAGGTTGCCGGGATTAACGCTGAATACGACCTGGCGTTGTTGAAGTTACCAACGACCAATCTGTCTGCAATTACTTGGAGTGACGAGCCTGTCGACCTCAGGGTGGGAACGGCCGTCGTGGCCCCCGGCATCGAAAATGAACCGATTGCGTGGGGAATCGTGAGCGTCGCGAGGCGTGACTTGAAAGGACCATTTCCAACAGCCGTCGTTCCGGCTCCTCGCGCGCGAGCGCAAGCCGGACCGCTCGAGTTGATTGGAATTCGAGTCGAAGAAGGTTATCGAGTTGAAACTGTCTCAGGCGACTTAGCCAGGGCCGGGATTCAAGCAGGCGACATTCTTCGCACAGTCGATGGCACCAAGATCCAGTCGGATGACGACTTGATCCGCTGCCTGAATAGGCATTTGCGATGGGAACCAATCACAGCTCATCTGTTGCGGGGGGAAGGCAGTAGCGAAACAGAAGTGCGACTTACCGGGCGCCGGAGCTTCAGGTACAGCTTTCGTGCCGACGATTTTCCGACTGTTTTTGAGCACGACGCGTCATTGACCGCGAATGAGTGCGGAGGCCCCATCGTTGGCCTGGACGGTAAGGTGATGGGAATCACGATTGCGAGCGTCAGCGCGCATGGCTGTATGGCGATTCCGGCCGACCGAGTTCAAGCTCTTGTGGAGAAGTTGATATCGAGCGCAGCGACCGAACGCTAACGGGCAAATGGAAGTGGATCCGTTGGCTAGCGGTACCCGACGTGAATCTGCGTCGGTCACATCGACCGACCGCACTCACCTCCCTCGCCCCGCCCACTCGCCAAACTTAATCTTCCCCAGCCAGGCTTGGGGCCCGGGGGTCAGGCCTTGGCTGTCGAGGGTGGCGCCGAAGTAGGTGGCCCTGGGGTCGGCGATTACTTGGCGCTGGTCGCCGGTCGAGGTGAGATAGCGCTGCGCGAACTCGGCGATCGGCAGTGACTCGGGGCCGGCGATTTCCACGATGCCGCCGGCGGGCGGGGAAAGGGCCACGGAGGCCAACGCGGCCGCCACGTCGTCGGCCGCCATGGGTTGCATCGGAGCCGTCGGCAGGCGGAGCGGGCCAGGCTGGCCGCCAGAGCCGGCGATCGCCCCCAGGAACTCGAAAAACTGCGTGGCCCGCACGACGGTGAAGGGGACGCCGCTGGCGCGGATCAGGTTTTCTTGCACGACCTTGGCCCGCATGTAGCCGCTGCCGGTCAGGCGGTCGGCGCCGACGACCGAGAGGGCGACGTGGTGGCGCACGCCGGCGGCCCGCTCGGCGTTCATCAGGTTTTGCGTCGAGGTGGCGAAGAAGTACATCACCGGCTCGTCGGCGAACGACGGCGCGTTGGAGACGTCGACCACCACGTCGGCCCCGGCCAGCGCCGCGGCCAGGCCCTCGCCGGTGACGGCGTTGACCCCCGAGGAAGGCGAAGCCGACACGGCCTGGTGCCCCTGCTGCTGCAATAGCGGAATCAGCCGTTTGCCAATCAAGCCGCTGCCGCCGATGACGACGATCTTCATGGTCGAGACTCCTGTGCGGTGTGCCGGGTTACTGGATGGCGGCCGCCGACCAGCGGGCCAGCTTGTCGGGGTTGCGCGTGATGTAGACGGCCCCCACCTGGCGATCGGCCGAGAGCGAGAGGACCGCAGCCACGGCCGTGCCGTTGTGAAACACCAGCCCCGGCGCGCCGTTGACCGTGGCGGGGCGCACGTCTTGCAGCCAGGGTTTGCGAAACACGCCGGTGAGAAAGCGGGCCACGCGGTTGCGGCCGCGAATGACGGCCCGCGCGGCCGAGGCCTTGCCGCCGCCGTCGGAGTGGACCTCGGCGTCGTCGGCCAGCAGCGCCTCGACGGCCAGCACGTCGCCCGAGCGGCAGGCAGCCATGAAGCGCTCGGCCAGCCCCTCGGCCCGGGCCGCGGCCTCGGGCAGGCGGCGCGCGGGGTTGATGCCCAGCCGCTTGCGGGCGCGGCTGACGAGCTGCCGCGCGGCCGCTTCGGTTTTGCCGATCACATCGGCCAGCTGGTCGTAGTCGTAGTCGAACACGGTGCGGAGCAGAAAGGCGGCCCGTTCGTCGGGCGACAGGCGTTCGAGCATCAGCAGGAACGCCTGGCTGAG
>CAZPED010000089.1:0-9610 GCA_964585335.1 uncultured Planctomycetaceae bacterium
GTGCCCGTCAGCAAGCTGCCGCTCAAGTCGGCATGCCGCAACCCGGCCTGGCCCATCCGCAATCCTTCGAAATTGCAGCCCGCGGCTTCGGCCCGCTCCAGGCAAACTCCTGCGAGAATGGCCAGGCGAAAATCGATGCCACCAACGAGCGCAGACGTCAGGTCGGCTCCGCTGAAGTCGGCACTTCCCACCTTGGCTTCGAGCAGTTTGGCCCCCGCCAGGTTTGCGCCGCGAAGGTTGCACCGATCGAGCCTGGCACACCTCAAATCGGCGTGTGACAAGTCCGCCTCGACCAGATTCGCCCCCTCGCACTTGGCCCAGGACAAGTCGGCGCCCGGCGCGAACGCACCGGCCAGATCTGCCTGCCGCAAATCGGCGTACCTGGCAACCAGCCTCCACAAGTGCGCCCCGCACAGGCGGGCGTGCGCCAGATTGGCGCGGCGGGCCACGACGCCGCGCAACCGGCAATGGCTAAGATCCGCGCCGGTCAGGTCGGCTCCTCTCAGATCGACGCGCGAGAGCTTGAGCGACTGCCACTGCGCGCCGGCCAGCATGGCGCCTGGCAGCAGGGGGGCTCGCCCCGCTTCGGGTCGCCACAGCGGCTGGCAAGCGTAGAGCAGGCTGGCAGCCATGGCCTGCCGCCCGCGGCGGCGGCCGCGCACGATTTGCTGCAACCGCGCGATCGCTTCCCCGTCGCCACCGATGCGCTCGGCGACGCTTTCGATCAAGTCCGGCGGAATCGGCTCGGTCAACAGCGACAGGTCCCGATCGTCCCGCAGACGACTGGCGACATACTCGGCGGCCAGCAGCAGCTCGACCACGGCGTGTTGCGCTAGCGAGAGCTGCGTCACATCCAACCCATACTTCGTAGTCAAGCGTTGCTCGTAGAAACTGCGGCGCGCGGGACGACACGCGATTGCAAACGAGCACCGCGCCGCGGCGGCGCGCTGCCTGGCGTCGGGCAGCCGCGCCGCGATTTCTTGCTCGAGCGCCAACCGCACGTCGGCCAGCGCCGCGTTAGCGGCCAGCCGATCGAGCACCACGCGGCACAATGCCGGCAGGCCTGCCAGGCGCCTCGCATAGGCGTCCTCCTGCACCCGGCACATCACCGACTTGCACTCGGCCGGATGCACGGCCAGCAGATACTCGATCCAATCGCAGGTCGTCCAACGAGCCAGCCGCCACCGTTCACCGATCTGATTCGCCGACAGCAGCAGCGTGGGGCCCGCCAACACGACTAGGTGATCAGCGCTTTGTCTGATCAGGGCACTCGTCTCGATGCCGCTGGGCGCGTCGGCCACGAGCAGCCGCGGCTCGCCAGCCAGCCGATGGGCAAGATCCTCGAGCGCGGTGGTCGTTCCAGCGCCCCGGACGCCGGTCAACTCGACCAGGCCCCAAGCGCCGTCCTCTAGCCGGGCGCGCACGGCGTCTTCGAGCAGCCAGACGCCTTGGTCGCCCGGCAACATCACGCGTGGTCGCACCGCCGCGGGCCGTGGAATGACCATCGCACACCTCCCCGCCGCATTGTAAACCAGCGGCGAGGCGAAGTGGATCAAAGCGGACTGGACTTTCGCACCTTACGGCCGCAGCACGATCTTGCCGGTTAGCGTGCCGGACTTGCCGATCGTGTTTTCTTCCTGCAAGCGATGGGCGGCGGCCGCTTCGTCGAGCGACAGCACGCGGTCGATGTTCGCCTTTAGCTTGCCGGCCACCAGCCAGGCGTTGATGTCGTCGGCCGCGGCCCGCTGCTCCTCCGCCGTGGCGTTGAACATTGCAAAACCATATAGCGAGCAGCCTTTGACGTAGAACGGGCCGACGGGGAAGGGGGGCCGCGCGTCGCGGCCAGCCATGATCACCATCCGGCCCCGCGCCGCCAGCACGCTCACCGCCCGGTCGAAATCCGGCTCGCGCAGCGTCTCCCACCAAAGATTGATTCCCTGCGGCGCCGTCTCCTTGATCCGCGCCACCACGTCCTCGGTCTTGTAGTCGATCACCGTGTCGGCCCCCAGCTCCCGGCACAGCGCCGCCTTTTGCGGTGAGCCAGCCGTCGTGATCACCCGGGCGCCAATTGCCTTGGCCATTTGCACCACGGCTGAACCGACGCCCCCCGAGCCGCCGTTGACGAACAGCGTTTCGCCGGCCCGCAAGCGGGCGTCGCGCACCAGTCCCAGGTGAGCCGTGATGCCGACGAGCGCCAGCGCCACGACTGTTTCGCTCGAAACGCCGTCGGGCGTGGGGTACAGCCACTCCTCGCCCACCACGGCCAACTCGGCAAACGTGCCTTGCCGGCCCAGCAACCCTTGGTTCGAGCCCCAGACGCGATCGCCCGGCTTGTAACGCGTGACTTTCGGTCCCACGGCCACGACCGTGCCGGCCAGGTCGCAGCCAATGATGTACGGAATCGGCAGCGGCATCGCCACCATGCCGCTGCGCACGTAGGTGTCGATCGGGTTCACGTCGACCGCTTCGACCTTCACGAGCACGTGCCCGTCGCTGACGGTCGGATCGGGCAGCTCTCCGACGATGATGTTGTCGGCCGGGCCGGTCTGCTTGATGTAAGCGGCTTTCATGGCGTGGAGGCTTCCTGAATGGTTGCGGTTCTGAGCGCCGTCGGGGCGGCGATGATTAATTTCGGGCCGCGGGAACCCGCCTGCGGACGCGGCCCAGGTTCAGGGCAATGACAGCGCCCGAGGCCGCGGCCACGGCCAGCCCGAGTGCAATGCCGATGCTCCAGCGCATCGTCATCCGCGTAATTTGGTCGGGCGTGGGGGCAGCTTGCGAGATGACAATGCCCTTCTGCAATTCCTCGAACAGCTTGAGTAACTCCTCGGCGTTTTTCGTGTCGAGCGACTCAGGCTCGCTCGTAACCACCGGCACCGCCGAAGCCGGCATCGTCCAGGCCAGGTAGCCGGCCACGCCCACGGCCGCTAGGGCCAGCATCACGAGCAGAAAAGCCACGCGGTGCCGATCCTCCCACGACGTTTCGCCCGACTTGCCGCGCGCCGCGGCCGAGGAAAGTTGCGCCGGCGGCAGCTCTTTCAGCCGCCGCAGCGTGGGCACCTCCAACTGGGCGCCGCACACGCACCGCACCGTCTCGCCGGCTTGCGATACCGAGACGGGAGTTTGCTGGCCGCACGAACAGGAGAGCAAATAGTGAGACATCGCTGCGCGTCTTTCTCTGCTGGCCGGGAGGGCCAAAACTATCTGGGGAAGGGCACCGCGGCAAATCGTCCAAGTGCGTGGCTCGCCCCTGATTCGGCGGCGCGCCCCGCACCCGCCCGGACAATTATTCCGGCACGCCCGAACCGCGGTGAGCCCACCAGGGAAGCGTGATGCCGCCGTCGACCACCAGCGAGCTACCGGTAATATAGTCGCTGGCCGGATCGCACAGGAACACGACCGCGCGGCCGATCTCCTCGGGCGTGCCCAGCCGCTGCCAGGGGAGCTTGCCCGCGGCATTGGCAATCGTCTCGTCGCTGGCAAACTTCCGCTCGCCGGGCGTGTCGATCCAACCGGGCGTCACGATGTTGACCCGAATGCGGTGTTCGACCAGTTCGATGGCGGCGGTGCGGGCCATGTGATCGATGGCCGCCTTGGACATGTTGTAGGCCATGGAACGGGGCACGGCCACGTAGGCGTGCGGCGAGCTGACGATGGCGATGGCCCCCCTTTGGCCGGGGACCAGCGGCGTCTGCGCGATCATCTGCCGCGTGGCGGCTCGCAACAAATAGAACGCGCCCCACATGGTCACGTCGATCGTCCGGCGAAAGCCGTCCATGTCGGCCTCGTGAAACGGCTCGCGATCGCTGTAGGCGGCGTTGCTCACGGCAATGTCGAGTCGGCCGAAGGCCCCCACGGTGTCGGCCACCAGGCGTTCGACGTCCTGTTGCCGGGCAACATCGCCCTGAACGAGCAGGGCGCGGCCTCCTTGGCGCTCGATTTCGCGCACGGCGGCCACCGCCTCGCCGGGCTGCTCTCGGTAGTTAAAGGCAACAGCGGCACCAGCTTGTGCCAAGGCAACTCCAGTCGCCAGGCCAATTCCCTGGCTGGCGCCGGTCACCACCGCCACGCGGTCTTTCAGTACCTGCACGATGAACTTCTTTCATTTCTTTGCTTGATCGATGCGGCCGCCCCACGCGGTGCCTTGGCATGCTAGCGGCCGCTGGTGGGGCGGGCAAGCAGGCCGGCTTGCGGCGCGACCTTGCCAATCGTTTGCGGCAAAATACTGGACCAGAACTGGCCCGTAGGTACAATTGGGCGTTCGCCAATGACCACCCGCCGCGATGTTCAACTTGGAGACATAGGCAAGATAGGACAATCACACCCCGAGGCCACGCAACCTCGCTAGCCATAATCTTTTGCCAAATCTCGAACCGGTCCGAAAACCCAACAAACGGGTGATAGAATTTGTTGGATTTTGGCCAGCGTCGTAGGGATAATGTTGGGGACCCAGTTCCGACCGAGGAACATCACGCCGCGTTTGTTAGCAGGAGGTTAGAATTGTGACCTGCCTTGCTTCCGCGCCAGTCTACTAGATGGCGCCATCCCGCCATCATTCTTGTCAGCATTCGACATTCGATTCACATAGAAATCAAACTCCCCTTGGCAATAGCGTAGGAGTGGTGACTTGTACGACGCCTTATTGGATGAATTGGAAGACGATCCGACGCCGCATCAGGAAGAGGTGAGCGACCTGGCCGACAAGCCGGCTGGCGACTTGGATTTGGACGACGACCTGGACAGTGTCGACCTGGGGGCCGACATCGACCTGGAACTCGATCCGAAGAACGAAGACCTCTTGGCCGTGGTCGACGAAGACGGCGAGTCGTGGTCCGACGATCCGGTGCGCATGTACTTGACCCAGATGGGCGAGATTCCGCTGCTCACCCGGCAAGAGGAGATCACGCTGGCCAAGAAGATCGAAGTGACCCGGGCCCGCTTCCGCCGCCGCCTGCTCGAGTGCGATTACGTCGTGCAGCTGGCCGTCAAGGTGCTGAAGCGCGTGCACGTTGGCGAGTTGCCCTTCGACCGTACGGTTCAAGTGTCGGTTACCGACCGGTTGGAAAAGGACCAGATCCTCGGCCGTTTCCCGCATAATTTGCGGACCATCGAGCGGCTGCTCCAGCAGAACCGCGACGATTACCGCACGGCCACCAGCAAGTCGATCAAGCTGACCGTCCGCCGCGCCGCCTGGCAAGATCTGGGCCGCCGCCGCCGCCGCGTCGTCAAGCTCGTCGAGGAACTCGGCTTGCGCACGCAGCGCATCGAGCCAATGATCAAAACGCTCGACGACTTCAGCCGCCGCGTCGACACGCTCAAGGCCCACATCGATGCCCACAAGAAGGCCAAGGGCCCCTTGGCCGAACGCAAGTCGTGGATCATCGAGTTCCGCAACATCCTGCGGGCCACGCAAGAGTCGCCCACCAGCCTGCGCAATCGCGTCCGTCAGCTGAAGGTGGTTTACGCCCAGTATCAGCAAGCCAAGCGCGGCCTGTCGGAAGGCAACCTGCGGTTGGTCGTCTCGATCGCCAAGAAGTATCGCAACCGCGGCTTGAGCTTCCTCGACCTCATTCAGGAAGGCAACGCCGGCCTGATGCGGGCGGTCGACAAGTTCGAATATCGCCGCGGCTTCAAGTTCTGCACTTACGCCACCTGGTGGATTCGCCAGGCCATTACCCGCGCCGTGGCCGACCAGAGCCGCACGATTCGCATTCCGGTGCACATGGTCGAAACTATGTCGCGCGTCCGGAACGTCTCGCGTCAACTGCTCCAAGAGCTGGGCCGCGAGCCGACGATCGAGGAAACGGCCAAGCGCGCCGGCACCGCCGTCGACGAAGCCCGCCGGGTGCTGGCCATGAGCCGCTATCCGATCAGCCTCGACCGTCCGGTGGGCAACAGCGAGGACAGCCACTTCGGCGACTTGCTGCCCGACTCGGGCGCCGAGAACCCCGCGATTGGCGCCGCGCAGGAAATGCTGCGTGGCCGGATCGCCAAGGTGCTCAAGACGCTCAGCTACCGCGAGCGCGAGATCATCAAGCTTCGCTACGGCCTGGGCGACGGTTACAGCTACACGCTGGAAGAAGTCGGTCACATTTTCAAAGTGACCCGTGAACGTATTCGTCAGATCGAGGCCAAGGCCGTCCGCAAGCTGCAGCAGCCCAGCCGCAGCCAGGAGCTGGTCGGCTTCCTCGACTAACGGTCGCAGCTAGCAAGTGGGTTTGCCCCCGTCGAGCGGGACGATCTTCTCACGAGATCGTCCCGCTCTTTTTTTTCGTAGCGCCGTGCGGGGCAACCATCTGCGCTTCGCTTTGCGCAAGCTTCCCCGACGACTTGTTTGACAACGTTCAGGGCGGCTGTTAAAGTCCGCCCTATCGTGCGTTGGTGGTCGGGCGCCTGATCTCAGGCGTTCGACGCAACAGGGAACTCCGGTGCAATTCCGGGACGGCCCCGCCGCTGTAACCGAGTGTCAAGGGACGCTGATTCAAGCCATTGTCGTGTGCCAGCCCGCTCGCGGGCCAGCGCGGCGTAAACGACGAGAAGGCCAGCGCCTCCCGCTGCTCGGAAGTCAGAAGACCTACCAGCGCTTTTTTCGATAGCCTTTCCGCGAGGGACGGGGGCTACGGACGTGAATGGTTTAGGACGCCGCTAATCGCTCGCTCCTGCCGCTGATGCGACTCTTCGGTCGCTGGTCGTGCGCGCGCCGCCTTGCGCTGGCGCGCTAGCCCTTCCTCGCGCGCCGAAGACCCAGTCGCGGCAAGTGCCAGCGCGGTCATCGTTGCGCCATGTTGCTTACTCGTGCCAGCGCCGCCGCGGTTCAGCGTCCTTTGCCATTCGCACTGGCATCTTCGAGGACTCGATCCATGACTTTCTCGCACTCCACTCGTCTTACGCGTCGCGTTTTGTTGCTATTCGCGCTCGTGGCGCTGGCCGCTCCGGCAGCGCTGGCCGAAATCATTCCCCCGGCCCCCGTCAACATTCTGCTGCCGTCGCCGTCGCCCAATTCGTTCGACGTTTCGCTGGCTTTTGGCCCCACCGACGGCTTGCTCTACGTCTGGAACGGCGCCAGCGTCTACCGCGAAAACGCGATCAACAGCGACAGCTTTACGTCGATCGGCAACGTCGGCACCGGCAGCGCCGACCCCGGCCCCATCGCCTTTTCCCGCGACAGCGGCGCCCTACTGATCGGCAACGGCTTTGGCGGCCTGTTGGGCGGCACCCACGCCGGTCAGCTCTTCAGCATTCCGGCCGCGGGGGGCAACAGCTCGACGCCAGTCGGCAACGTGCCCTATCACCTCACGGCCCTGGCCTCGCCGCTGGGCGCCTCGAACACCGAGTACTTCATCAACCAGGGCGATGCCTCGTTCACCCTCAGCAGCGTCTCGCTGTTCGACGCCGCCTCGGGCAACAACCAGTCGATCATCGCCAACATTCCCGGCGCCAGCACGTCGATGGCCATCGACGGCGGCCGACTCTTCGTGGGCGTCGGCTACGGAGCCGAGCGGGGCGTGCTCCGCAGCTTCGCGCTGTCCGATCTGCAAACCGCCGCGGGCACGGCCACGCCCCTCGATTGGACCGCCGGCCAGGTGTTCAACGGGCTCGATAACAACAGCGGCGCCGGCATGTTCTTCGACGCCCGCGGCTACTTGTTCGTGGGCGGCCCCAACGGCCTGACCGTCTTCAACCCGTCCGGCCAATTCGAGTTCTACGACAACGGCGGCTTCACCAGCGTCATCTACGATTCCTTCAGCGACCGCGTGTTTGTCAGCGGGTTTGGCAACCAGCAGGGCGTCTATCCCGCGGCCATGTTCTTCAACGTGCCCGAGCCCAGCACGCTGGCCTTGAGCCTGCTGGCCTCGCTGGCGCTGGCCAGACACGTTTGGCGGCGCCGACGACCGGCCCTCGGCTGATCGCGCGGCGCGCGATTGTTTCGCTTCTTTCATCGGCATCTAACACCCGCGCTCGCCGTGCGCGCCTCACCTGCACCAGGGGTGGCACTGCGCGCTATTCGATAAGGATTCACTATCATGCTTCGTACAATTTGCTTCGCGGCACTACTCACCTCGCAACTGGCCGGCGCCGCGGCGCTGGCCGGCCCCTTCGCACCGGCCGCCGGTCAGCCCGGCTCAACCGCGGTGCCCAACAACAGTCCCAACATCGTGGGCTGGGCCACGGGGTTTCAAAACCTGGTTCGCGGTCCGCAAAATATCGCCAGTCCCGGGGGACCGCTGGCGTCGGCCGGCACGGCTAGCGATGCCCTGGGCTTTGCCGACGGCAACGCCGCCCACACGGTCAGCCTGGGCGACGGCGGCCAGATCACGCTCACGTTCGACCAGCCTCTCACGGACGGTCCGGGCTACGACTTCGCCGTGTTCGAAAACAGCTTTAGCGACACGTTCCTCGAACTGGCCTTCGTCGACGTGAGCAGCGACGGCAGCAACTTTGTCAGCTTTCCCGCCGTGTCGCTCACGCAAACCAGCACGCAGATCGGCAGCTTTGGCCTGCTCGATCCCACGAACCTCGACAATCTGGCGGGCAAGTACCGCGCCGGCTTCGGCACGCCGTTCGACCTCAACCAGATTGCGGGACTCTCGCCGCTGGTCGACGCCAATCTGATTCGTTACGTTCGCCTCGTCGACGTCGTCGGCTCGATCCAGCCAGGGCTGGGCACCACCGATTC
This sequence comes from uncultured Planctomycetaceae bacterium, assembly GCA_964585335.1. GTDB lineage: Bacteria > Planctomycetota > Planctomycetia > Pirellulales > PALSA-1355 > CAZPED01. The sequence goes on from CAZPED010000089.1 coordinate 8,678, forward strand.
GCTCGGCAACCTCGTCAACGATCCTTACCCCACGGCGTTTGCCTCTGGCGGTTTCGATCTCGACGGCGTGGCCGTTTTGCACATGGTGCCCGAGCCGGCCAGTGGCGTGCTGTTGGCGCTGGGGCTCTGCATCGCGCACTGGCTGCGCCGCCGGCGGCGTTGACAATCGGGCCCGGGGCGGGGTCCAATCGAGCTGCTGTCCGATACGACCTCGCCCCGGCGCCCTCGCGTGCGCCCAGCGCATCATGAGCTCGCCGCAAGAACACAATCAGAAAGCCTGGGACGCGCTGGTGCGCAAGCGCGACCGGTTTGCCAAGCCGGCGGCCGACGAGGATTTTCGCAACCCGTTGGCCACGGTCGACGGCGCCGGCTGGCTGGGCCCATCGATCGCCGGCAAGCGCGTGCTCTGCCTGGCCAGCGGCGGCGGCCGGCAAAGCGCGCTCTACGCGGCGGCCGGCGCCGAAGTCACGGTCGTCGACATCAGCGGCGAGATGCTCGCGCTCGATCGCCAGGTGGCCACCGAGCGAGGCCTGGCCATTCGCGTCATTCAAACTTCGATGGACGACCTGTCCATGTTTCCGCCCGCGGGTTTTGACATCGTCATCCAGCCGGTCAGCACTTGCTACGTGCCCAACGTCGTGGACGTGTACGCGCAAGTGGCCCGCGTCACCGCGGCCGGCGGTCTTTACGTCAGCCAGCACAAGCAACCGGCGAACTTGCAGGCCGCGGTCGAACCTTCGCCGCGCGGCTACGAGCTGATCGAGCCGTACTATCGCCGCGGCCCGCTGCCGCCGGTGGTGGGCAGCCCGCACCGCGAGCCCGGCACGCTCGAATTCCTGCATCGCTGGGAGGAGCTGCTGGGGGGTCTGTGCCGCGCGGGCTTTGCCAGCGAAGACCTGCTCGAGCCGGTCCACTCCGACGAGCAAGCGGCGA
>CAZPED010000090.1:0-9554 GCA_964585335.1 uncultured Planctomycetaceae bacterium
CACGGTGATTTCGCCGCCTAAATGCCCCCAATGCGGCGCCGAACGCGGCGCCGGCAGCACGGTCTGCTGGCTGTGCCGGGGGCCGCTGGCCGAGGGCGAAGGCCTTACGGGGCCCAACCCGTATGCGGCTCCGCAGTCGCTGGCCCGGCCGCCGCAGTTTGGCCTGGCCTCGCTGATGCTGGTGATCACGCTGGCCGGGTTGTGCCTGGGGCTGGTGACGGTGGCCCCGGGCCTGATCGTGCCGCTGCTGGTGTTCGTCATTCCGGCGATCATTCGCACAACCATTGTCACCAGCCGCCGAGCGGTCGACGGCGCGCAGCAGACATTGGGAAACAAGGTGCTGACGTTTCTGGCGTCGCTGGGCATCGTCTACGTGGTGTGGATGGCCGGCGTAGTGGCGTTCTTCGGCGCCTGCTCGGTGATGCTGGCGGCGTTCGCCGCGGCGCCGGCGGCCCGCAACCTCGAACAGTTGTTGATCGTGCTGTTGATTGCCGCCGCGGTTGGCAGCCTGATGCTGGTGGTATGGCTGTTCATCAAAACGTTGCCCAAGGCCAAGTGAGCTGCCGATGAAGTTGCGCGACTACACGTTTTTGGGCATGACGCAAAGCTTGTGTCCCGAGTGCCTGGCGCTGGTGCCCGCCAAGATCGTGGCCCGCGACGATGGCCGGGTCTACTTTCGCAAGCGTTGCCCGACGCACGGCCCGCGCGAGGACTTCGTCTGCTCCGACGTGCGGCAGTACGACCGCATGGAGTTCAGTCTGCCCGGCAAGGTGCCGCCGCAAATGGGCGTCGAACCCGAGCGCGGCTGCCCATTCGATTGCGGTCTGTGTACGGAACACGAGCAGCACACCTGCGTGGGGCTGGTCGAGATCACCGACAGCTGCAACCTCAGCTGTCCGATGTGCTACGCGCATAGCGGGCCGCGCGGACGGCACCGCACGCTGGACGAGTGCACGCGGGCCATCGATCGCCTGGTCGAGGTCGAGGGACGCCCCGAGGTGCTGCAACTCTCGGGCGGCGAACCGACCATACATCCCGACTTCCTCGAGCTGCTCGACTACGGGTGCCGGCAGCCGATCGACATCGTGATGATCAACACCAACGGCATCCGTTTCGCGCACGACCCGTCGTTCGCTGCCCGAGTCGCCGGGTACAAGCACCGGCTCGAAGTCTATTTTCAGTTCGACGGCTTCGACGACGCCATCTATCGCCAGCTGCGCGGCGAGCCGCTGCTGGATATCAAGCTGCGGGCGCTCGAAAATCTCGGGCGGCACGGCATCCGCACCACGCTAGTCACGACACTGCAAGGCGGCATCAACGAAGACCAGGTCGGCCGCATCGTCCAATTCGGGCTCGAACGACCATGGATCACGGGCGTGAGCTTTCAGCCGGCTACGTACTCGGGCCGGTTCGTCTTGCCCGAGGACCTGGAGCGGCGCGTCACCTTTCCCGACGTGGTCCGGTACGTGGTCGAGCAAACCGACGGGTTGTTCGCGGCCGACGATTTCATGCCGTTGCCCTGCGCGCATCCCAACTGCCACACGCTCAGCTACGCCTATCGCGGTCCGCGAGGCGTAGTGCCGCTGGCGCGGTTCATCGATGCCCGCAATCACTTGGACATTCTGGCCAACGGCATTACGTTCACGCGGCCGCGCGCGCGGGAGCTGATCGAACAATACCTGGGCAAGCAAGGCTGCTGCGCCGGCGGCGAGTGCGGCGGCCAGCCTCTTGGCGGCGGCCAGTTGTTCCAGCTTCATGCGCCCAGCGGCGATGCAACAAAGTCGCTGGCCGACGAGTTCTTTTCGCGGGCCATCGCCGAGGAGCTATCGCCTTCGGACGTGTTTCGCATCACGATCACGTCGTTTCTCGACGCCTACAACTTCGACGTGCGCCGCGTGATGAAGTGTTGCATTCACCACGTATTGCCCGGAGGCCACGTGATTCCGTTTTGCGCCTACAACGTGCTGTACCGCGATGGGCACGTGCCGCTGCCCGAGCTGCGCGACGTCGTGCTGAAGCTCGCCGGTTTGCAATCGGCCACCTAGCCAGTCAACTCTGCGTGCGGCGCTTGCTGGGCGCTCAAGCTTTATGTCGTTCTGGTATCAACTGATCATGGCCGCGGCCATCGTCACCGGTGTGTTGCTCAGCCGGCTGACGCGCACGGCCACGCCGCTCGACGACCGGCAGCGCGTTACTGTTGGCGTCGGGGCGTTCGTCGGCGCCATGCTGGGCGCCAAGTTGCCCTTTGCGTTGTCGGACTGGCAGGAACTCGTCAACGGCGCAGCCTGGTTCGGCGACGGTAAGACAATTCTCACCGGCCTGGCCGGCGGCTACCTGGGAGTCGTGGTCGCCAAATGGGCGCTCGACATCCACGCGCGCACGGGCGACAGTTTTGCCATGCCCGTGGCCGCCTCGGTGGCCGTGGGGCGGCTGGGCTGTTTTGTCGCCGGCTGCTGCTATGGCCGGCCGACCGATTTACCCTGGGGCGTCGTGTTCGCCCAGCACGGCGGCGTGCCGCGACATCCCACGCAGCTGTACGAAGCCGCCTTTCACGCCCTGATGGCCTGGCTGCTCTATCTCTGCCAGCGGGCCGGCATGTTTCAGGGCAACCTGATGAAGTTGTATATCGTGGCCTATGCGGTCTTCCGCTTCTTTACCGAGTTGATCCGCGACGAACAGCCGCTCTGGCTGGGGCTGAGCGGTTACCAGTGGGCCGCGCTGGCGCTCGTCGTTACGTTTGGTGGGCTCTGGTGGCACGATGCCCGGCTGTTGCGCCGGGAGCGATTGATGCCGGTCGCCAGGTGACACGCGCGCCGCGCTGCTCACGGCGGACGGCAAGCGACGCCGTGAAGGCGGCAACGACGTGGGGCAGGAGAGGGCGTCCGCGGCTTCTTACGGCTTGCCCTTCAGGTGTTCGTCGTACCAGGCCAGCGCCAACTTCTGGGCTTGCTGGCGGGCTTCGAGATAGATGCCGTAGTGCTTGATCTTCGGCACGATCACCAGCTTCTTGGGCCCCGTGGCCCGCTCGAACGCCTTGAGCCCGTGATCCTTGTTGTCGAACAACTCTTCGTTTTCGGCCAGCACGAACAGGGTGGCGCACTGCGAGGCCCGCGCCACGTCTTCGACCGGCGCATATTGCATGAGCTTTTCGCGGAGCGGCGCGCCGCGCAAGTTGCCAATAACGCGGGCGCCCGGCGGCGGATAGCCGAGTTCGCCGTGCGTGCGGGCCGCCGCTTCCTGGTAGGTTTTCAAGCCTTCCTCGCCCGGCAGTGCGCCGGCGCGCGAGGCAAGCGCGGGCACCTGGCTGATCGTGGCTTTGACGCGCGGGTCGCGGGCCGCGACATACACGACGTGGCCGCCCGAGTAGCTGCTGCCCCACAGGCCGATCCGCTCGCGATCGCACTGCGGTTCGCCCCAGGCCCAGCTGACCACGTTGGCCAGGTCGGTGGTCTGATCGATGGGATCGACGACCTCGCGTACTTCGAGCACTTCGGCCGTGAACCGCAGGTTGCCACTGCGCGGCGGTTGCGGCGCGGTCAGCACCACGCGTGAATCGCTGGCGCCCCAGCCGCGATAGTCGAAGGTGATGACCAGGTAGCCGGCCCGGGCAAACACGACCGCATCGGGCCGCAGGTTAGCCGCCACGCCGCCCCAGCCGTGCGACATGATGATCGTGGGCAGCTTTTGTTGTTCGGCGCCGCGGGGCGCGAAGAGCTCGGCCGCCATGCGCGTGCCTTCGCTCGTGATCGTGGCGGTGCGAAATGCCACGTCGGCCGGCGGGGTAAACTTGGGGCCGCTTTCCTGGGCGACCGTCCGGCCGGAAACGACGAGCATGCAAATCACGACGCACAGGGCACGGACGACGGCTGACATAAGGGCACCTCGAACCTAAGGGCAGAGTGGGCACGCAGTGCCGACGCACGGAAAACGCCGGCCGAGGACGCCCCATAATACAGCGCCTGGCGCGTCAAATGCGCGAGAAATCTACCCGGCGCACGCCTTTAGAGTGGCGGTAGCTAAGGGCCAAGGGATGGACGGGACTGGTACACGCAGCGGCTAGTCCCACCACCAAACGCCGTCGGGCAGGTCCTTCAAGCCCAGCGATTCGCGCATCTCGGTCACCTTGCCGTCTTCGTCGGCCAGGGTGTTCTTGGCCATCAGCGCTTCGGTCGGATGAATCGTGACGCCGCCGCCCACGGGGGTCATCAGCGTGTTGCCCTTCCAGACCGCCGTGCAAACGGTTTCGGTATGCTGGGGCACGTTGATCGTCTCGACCGGCAAGGATTGCTCGCTGTTGAAAATCGAGGCATTCCAGCCCGATTGGGCGTACCAGTCCTGCTGGCGGATGAAGGCCGCCACGATGGCAAAGTCGATGCAGTTTCGCATCTCGGCGAACACGGGCACCCGCGCGGCCAGCTCGGCGTACTTGCGGGTAAAGGTCGAGGTGAACAGGTCGCTGGCCTTGTTGGCCCGGCCGGTCACGCTGCGTACGCCATCCTTGCTGACCAGTTGATCTTCGCCGACGAGCTTGACGACGTCGCCGACCAGTTCCATGCCCATGCCGTCGGCGGCCAGGCGGGCACAGTTATAGTCGGGCACGAAGTACCAGCGCTGCAAACCGTTACGGCTTGCGCGGCCAGGCGTGGCCCGGTCGACGTAGCTGATGATTTTCACCGGCGGCTTTTCCAGGCCGATGCCGATCAGCTTCATGCGGTAATCGCATTCGAGCAGCACTTTGGCAAAGTGCGTGTTGGGCGCCACGCCGCTGACGCGAATGTTTTGCAGCCCCAAGTTCGTGCGCAGGCCGTTGACAATGCCTTCGGTATCCTCTGGCGTGGCGTGCGAGCCGACACTGCGCAAGAAGGCCTGCATGCGCGAGAGGCCTTCGGCCGTGGGATCGATCGAGACCAGAATCACCGGCGCCGGCTTTTTAGCCGGCGGGTAGGCTCGCAGCGCGACGGCCAGGTCTTGCAGTTGCAGCGTGGGCTTGCCGGTTTGCAATCCGCGGGCCACGCCAGCGGCATCGGGCACCCAGCCCTCGGCCGGGCCGGCCAAGACAATGTCCTTGGTCTCGGGGTAGTAGAACAGATACTTGACCCGCGTCAGGCCGGCCAACTGCCGCATGTCGTCGGTAATGGGCTGTTTGGCTCGCAGGCGCGCCTCGATGGCGGCTTCCAGGCGGTTGAGCGAGACTTTTCGCAGCTTGCTGGGCTTGGCGATTTCCGGTTGCAGGGCGGCCCGGGCTTCGGCCACGCGGCGTTTGGCGGCGGCCAGGCTGGGGTCGGCAAAGTGATGCATCCGCAGCACGCCCTCGGCATCGACAATGACGCCGTCGGCGCCGCTGACATTGCTGCCGCCCAACAGGCCGTTGCCGATCAGGGTCGTGTCGACGACGGCACCGCCGCCGCCGCCTCCACCGGGGGCCGGTGTGGTGGGCGTGCTGACGTCGGCGATGTTTTCGATCGTCAGCTCGTCAATATTGCCGATGAAGCCCAACAACGCGGTATTGCCGCGAGCGCCGATGAAAAAGGTGTCGGTCGCGAATGCCTGCGGAGCGCCGGCGAACGTTTGATTCGTGCTAATGATGTTGTTGGCGCTGTCGAGAACCGTCAGCATGCCGCCCTGCGTGAGGGCCACCCGATTGATCTCGACGGTGAACTGTTGCCACGATCCGGGCACGGCGCCCAGCGAATGCGGATAGAGGTCGGTGGCGACCTTGAGGTTGTTATTAGAATCGATGCCCGAGAAGTTGAGCGAGCCCAACACGCTTGCGCCCCCCGTGGGCGGCACCGTATTGACGTCGACCATGAAGGCGCCGAGGGTGAGCGCATAGTTTGGCGTGACCTCGTAAACGATGCGGCGCCCGTTACTGGTTTGCAGCCGTTGCCACCAGGTGATGCGAATGTGGCTGAAGTTGCCGAGATTCAGTTGATTGACGGTCCGCAGCACCGAGGTGCCATCGAACAGCGCGCTGCCCGCTCCGCCGCTGGGCGGAACGTCGGTACTGGGCGCCGCATTCGTGGCGCCGTTGCCGTTCTGCAGCGTGTTGCCGTTGCCCGAGCTATCGGCAAAAAAAGCATTGGGCTCGAACCGCCATTGAGCCAGTATGGTGGTCTGGGCCTGAGCAGCCGTGACTAGACCAACAACGAGCCCGATTGCCAAGACGAGGCGCGTCGCGCGCAGGACTGGCAAAATGTTCCGATATTTCATGATCGCCCGCATCGGGTTTGGCAACGAAAGTACCGGCCACGCAAGGAAAAGCAGCGCGGCGTGGCGCGGAAAAGCCCTCCATTGAGCCTAATTGTGCCGGAGGGCAACTTCAAGTGGCGACCCCTCGGCACTTGGCATGCCATGGCCGTGTTTTCCGATGGAAAGCGATCCTACTGAGTCTCGGGGCCACCAGACCCGGAAGAGTCGCAGGTCCTGGCCACGACCATACGGGGGGAAATCAGGCGGAATTGTCGCTCGACGAGAGCCGCCGCCCGCCCGGCCCTCGGCGGTTTGAACCCGCCTATTCAAAGGGGCGCCCCTTCCGTCTGGCCGGACAAGGAACGCGATGATCAGCAGCCGACTACTGGCGGGGTCACGCGGCTTGCTAATTGGGGTGTTTCACGCGGCATCGCTGCCCGCTGGCAGCTATATTATCCGCAGCCGTGGCAAGCTGACTTCACTTCCGTGCTTGAACTGCGAGGTGCATGATGGTTGCGTTGTTGCGCTTGCCACGCGCGGGCCGCTGGGCCGCTCGTTGCCTGGCATTGCTATTGCCGCTGCTTGCCGCCGCTGTGGTCGCCGACGTTGCCCAGGCGGCCGTTGGGGTGCGCCCCAATATCGTCTGGCTGACCAGCGAGGATCACGGCCCGCACCTGGGCTGCTACGGCGACAGCTACGCCACGACCCCCAACGTCGACACCTTGGCCGCAAAGTCGTTGCGCTACACGCGCGTCTGGTCTTGCGCGCCCGTTTGCGCGCCGGCCCGAACGACGCTCATCAGCGGGCTATACGCCTCGTCGACCGGCGCCGAGCACATGCGCAGCATGGTGCCGTTTCCCGCCGGCAAGCAAATGTTTCCGCAGTTGCTCCGCGCTGCCGGCTACTACTGCACGAACAACAACAAGGAAGACTACAACCTGGCCCGGCCGGGCCAGGTGTGGGATGATTTTTCGCGCGAAGCCCATTGGCGCAACCGCGCCGCGGGGCAGCCATTTTTCGCGGTTTTCAATTCAACCAAGAGCCACGAAAGCCAGATTCGCACCCGGCCGCACAAGCTCGTCCACGATCCGGCGCGGGTCAAACTGCCCAGCTACCACCCCGACACGCCCGAAGTGCGCCACGATTGGGCCCAATACTACGACGGCGTAAGCGCGGCCGACGCCGACGCCGGCCAGCGGCTCGACGAACTGGCCGAAGCGGGACTGCTCGAATCGACCATCGTGTTCTACTTTGCCGATCATGGCTCGGGCATGCCGCGCTCCAAACGCATGGCCTGCGACTCGGGGCTGCACGTGCCGCTGGTGATTCACATACCCGAGGCGTTTGCCCATTTGCGCCCGGCCGATTATCAGGCCGGTGGCACGTCGGATCGGCTGGTTAGTTTTGTCGACTTTGCCCCCACCGTGCTGAGCCTGGCTGGGATCGAGCCGCCCGATTGGATGCAGGGTTACGCGTTCCTGGGCAAGCACGCCGCCGCGTCGCGGCCTTATGTTTTCGGCTTTCGCGGCCGGATGGACGAACGCTACGACCTGGTGCGCAGCGCCACCGATGGCCGCTACGTTTACGTGCGGAACTACATGCCCCATAAGCTCAACAGCCAACACGTCAGCTACATGTTTCAAACGCCGACCACGCAGGTCTGGCAGCGGTTGCACGACGAGGGGAAGCTGACGCGCGCGCAGGATTTGTTCTGGCAGCCCAAGCCGCCCGAGGAGCTATACGACCTGGCTACCGATCCGGATGAGGTGCGGAACCTGATCGACTCGCCCGAGCATCGCGATATCCACGCGCGGTTGCGGCAAGCCCAGCAAGATCTGGCCGGTCGGATTCGCGACGTGGGCTTTCTGCCCGAGGGGGAAATCCATTCCCGCTCGACCGGCACCACGCCGTATGACATGGGGCATGACCCGCTCCGCTATCCGTTCGCAGCGATCTTCGCGGCGGCGGAGCGGGCTTCGAGCCGCGAGACAAGTGCCTCGCAGCTGGTCGAACTGCTGGGGGCCGACGACAGCGCGGTACGCTACTGGGGCGCCTTGGGGCTACTGATCCACGGAGCCGACACCGTGCGGGCCGGCCAGCAACAGCTGGTGACGGCGCTGGCCGACCCGTCGCCTTACGTCAGGGTGGCAGCCGCCGAAGCCCTTGGTCGATACGGTTCCGAGGAGCAAGTTCAGAGAGCCAAGGCCGAACTGGTCAAGCTCGCCGATTGGCGCGAGCAGAACGTCTTTGTGGCCGTGGCCGCGCTGAACGGGCTAGGGGCACTGGGCCAGCCCTCGGCCGCGCTGCGCGAGCAACTAAGCCGGCTGCCGCAAACCGGGCCAGCGCCCCATGCACGCTATGCCGACTACGTCAGCCGGCTGCTCCGAGACTTGTAGGCGGCAATCGAGGCGGGCCCGTTAAACCGCGTCGGGCCGTGGCCGCGGCGGCCGCGCATTGGCCGCGGCTACCCGGCTGCCCCACTCGCGCAGCTGGGGGCTGCAATCGTCGGGGGCAATCGCCACTTCGATCAGGCAAAGGCCGTCGTGGCTGCTGGCACGTTGGATCGCCGCGGCCAGCTCGCCCTCGGTTGCCGCTCGCAAGCCGATCCCGCGGCCTTCGCCGGCGTTGAAAACGTCGATCAAGCCGGCATAGTCCCAATTCTTGATGCGGTTGTAGGGGCCGTCGTGAATTTGGGCCTCGATGGTGTAGCCCCGATTGTTGATCAATAACATCAGCGGCCGCAGCCCGTGGCGGATCATCGTTGAGACCTCCTGGGCCGTGAGCTGAAACGAGCCGTCGCCGATCATGGCGATCACGCGCGTGGGCCGCTTGCATCCCAGCGCGTAGCCCAGCGTGGCCGGCACGCTCCAGCCGATCGAGCCGGCTTGAAACTGGATCTCGAAGCGGCAGCCGTCGGGCAATGTCCGCTTGAGACCGTTGAACCACGAGTCTCCCGTCTCGACGATCAGGGCCGTGTCGCTGGCCAACAGCGCCTGCACCTGGTCGGAAAGGGCCCGCACGGTCAGGGGCGCGGCGGCATGTTGGCCCTCGGGGTCTGGCGGGGCAGGGCGCGTGCGATGGAATTGTTCGAGCGCCGCGCGATTGGGTTTGAGCATCGCGGCCAGCGCGGCCAGAAAGTCGGCCATCGCCACGTCGGCATAAGCGACGCCGGCGATGCGCACTTCATGCGGGTCGGCCACGATCAGCTTCTGCGGGTCGAGCAGTTCGGTGTAGCCCACCGTGGCATAGTCGGAAAGCACCGTGCCGGCCAGTAAGCACACGTCGGCCGATTCGACAACTGCCGCCACGCCGGGCGTGCCAACCGATCCCCAGTACATGCCGATGTACGCGGCGTGCGTTTCGGG
>CAZPED010000091.1:0-9538 GCA_964585335.1 uncultured Planctomycetaceae bacterium
CAGTTGCGGAACGGATGCGGAAATGAGGGGAGAGGGGTGAGGGGGGAGTGGTGAGTCGCCGCGAGCCGAGACGTACCCAGACCCGGCGTAGCATTCGCCCCTTCTTCGCTGAACAGCAGCGTGCTGATCGCCAACATGCTGTAGAACCAGCCGCGCGTCTGGTCGATGGCTTCGCTGATGAAGTCGGCGGGAAACTGCTGGGCGAACTGCTCGCGGCCCTGGTGCGGATAGCCCCACTGTGCAAAAGGCATGGCGCCCGAGTCGAACCAGCCGTCGATCACCTCGCTCACGCGGCGCATCGTGCCTTTGGGTTCGAACGGCGACTGATAAGTGATCGCGTCGATATAGGGCTTGTGTACCTTCAGGTGCTCGGAGAGCGAAGGCTTGGCAGCCTTGGCCCGTTGCCAGACGTCGAAGCCGGCGGCTTTGGGCTTGGCTTCGAGCTCGGCGTAGCTGCCCACGGCCTCGGCGCGTCCGGTGACGTCGCAAACCCAAATCGGTAGCGGCGTGCCCCAATAGCGCTCGCGGGAGAGGGCCCAGTCGACGTTCGACTCCAGGAAGTTGCCGAACCGGCCATCCTTGATGTGCTCGGGCAACCAGTTGATCTGCTGGTTGTTGCCCAGCATGCGGTCTTTGAAAGCCGTCGTGCGGATGAACCAGCTTTGCCGCGGATACTGGATCAGCGGGTCCTCGTCGGCGCGCCAGCAGAACGGGTATTCGTGCAGGTACTGGTCCAGGTGAAACAGCAGCCCGCGGCGACGCAGTTCGCGGGCGATGTCCTTATCGGCCTCTTTGACCCAGCGGCCCTCGTAGTCGGGCGCCTCGGCAGTGAATTTGCCGTCGGGCCCCACGGCGCAAATCAGCTGGGGTCCCTGGCCGTCGGCGAAGCGCCCCTGCTGCTCGATCAGCACGTCGTAATCCACCTCGCCAAACGCGGGGGCCTGGTGCACCACGCCGGTACCGCTATCGACGGTGACGAACGGCGCCGGCACCACGCGCCAGGCCAGGTGCTCGCGGCCGCCGGCGCGGAGCGTTCCGGTGGCGTCGCCCGCCGCCTGGTAGTAATAGTCGAACGGCGGCCGATAGCGGCGGCCGATCAGTTGGCTTCCCTTGAGTTTCTCGACGACTTGAACTTCCAGCCCGACCTTGGCGGCCACTTGTTCGGCCAGCGCCGCGGCGACGATCAGCTTGCGTCCTTCCGCCTCGGCCAGCACCACGTAGTCGAGCTCGGGGTGGACCGCGGCGAACTGATTGCTGGGCAGCGTCCAGGGCGTGGTGGTCCATACCAGCAGCGAGGTTTGGGGATCGTCGACCAGCGGAAACCGCACGTAGACGCTGGGGTCGGCCACTTCGCGGTAACCCTGGCCTACTTCGCCCGAGCTGAGCGCCGTGCCCCCCTGTGCCCACCACCAGACGATCTTATAGCCCTGGTAGAGCAGGCCGCGGTCGAAGAGGTTTTTTAGTGCCCACCAAACGCTCTCGATAAAGCTCTGATGGTAGGTGACATAGGCGTCTCCCATGTCGATCCAGAAACCCAGCCGCTCGGTCAGCCGCTCCCATTGCTGGGTATAGCGGAACACGCTATCGAGACACTGGTGAATGAACGGCTCCACGCCATAGCGTTCGATCTCTTCTTTGGAGTGGATGCCCAGTTCTTTGGACACCTCGACCTCGACCGGCAGGCCGTGGGTATCCCAGCCCGCTTTGCGCTGGCAGAGGTAGCCGCGCATGGTTCGGTAGCGGGGAAACAGGTCCTTGATGGCTCGCGTCAGGCAATGTCCCGGATGGGGCAAACCGTTGGCCGTGGGGGGGCCTTCGTAAAACACGAACCGCGGAGCGCCGTCCCGCTGGGCGAGCGACTTCTCGTAAATCTTGTGCGACTTCCAGAACTCGCCGACTTCAGCTTCGAGGGCCGGAAAGCGAACCGAGTTTTCTACCGGGCGGAACATCATGCGACGATCTAAAGGCACACGGGGAGTCAGGTTGAGCGAAGCTCAAAGTAGACCAATTGACGGTCCGGTTTTCAATTGCCGTTTCCAGAGCAGTGCGGCGGCCCACGACCGCCAGCGACCACGAATTCGCCCTCGACAAGACACGCGCGGGGGCGATAGGTTACGGCTGCGTGCCCCCGAAATCGTGAAACGTTCGTCAACATGGCAGCACCACCGTACGAATCCGACGCCTTGCCGCCCGCGCCCGCCGCGCCCGACCGCTTGCGCGAGACCGTGGCACTGCTGGCAGCCCTGGGCAAGGCCCTGCACGTGGTGGGCATGCCAGCGCATAAGCTGGAAGATGCCCTGATGAAGACCGGCGAGCGTTTTGGTACGCACGTCGAGATCTTCGCCATGCCGACCGGAATGCTGATGTCGGTAATCGACCAGCGCGAGGTGGTTACGGTAATCGACCGGATCGAGCCCGGCACGGTTCAACTCGAACGGCTGGCCCGCCTCTCGCGCGTGACCGACCGAATTACGCGCGGGGCGATACCGCTGCACGAGGCCAAACGCGAAATCGAGGCGGCGATGCAAGCCCCGGCCCGCTGGGGACCCGGTTCGATCGTGCTGGCCTACGTGCTCAGCGCCGCGGCGTTCTCGGTGTTTTTCGGCGGGGCCTGGCTCGAAGTGCTGACCGGCACCTGCGTGGGACTGGCCGTCGGGACCCTTTCGCTGTCGATGCAAAACCTCTCGCGGCGGCTGTTCGAGCTGGCAGCCGCGGCCGTGGCGGCGGCCATTGCCAATGTCGCGCACCTGGTCGTGGGCGAGTTCGTCGAATGGATTCCGCTGGCCGCGGGGCTGATCATCTTGCTGCCCGGCTTGGCGCTGGTCGACGCGGTCGAAGAGCTGGCCCACGCGCAAATGACTTCCGGTGCGGCCCGCATGGCCGGCGTCGGCATTGCCCTGTTGGCCATGTCGTTTGGCGCCGTGCTGTGCCTGTCGGCGGTGCCTTCGGCTCTCGAGCTGGCCGAAAGCGTCGAGGCGACGCCGCTTCCGTGGGGATTGTGCGTGCGGGGGCGCGTGGCGGTGGCGGCGGGCTCGACCGTCCGCTTCCGCGGCCGACCGCGCGATTTCTGGACGGCCCTGGTCGCTTCGACTTTGGCCCTTTGTGCTTCGCGCATCGCCGCGGCCGAGCTGGGGCAGTTCGCCGGCCCCTTCGTGGCGGCGCTGTTGCTGGGGGTGACCGCGCACGGCTATGCCCGGATTTCCCGGGAGCCCGAGGAGATGTTCATCGTGCCTGGGCTGGCGCTGCTGGTGCCGGGATCGTTCGGCGTCAAGAGCCTGGCGGCGCTGCTCGACGAAAACACGGCCGTTGGCGTGGACACGGCGTTTCACATGTTTCTGACCGCAATGGCGCTAGTTGCCGGCCTGCTGTTCAGCGACTCGTTCTTCCGGCGTCGTAAGACGGCGACCTGATCGGCGCGATCGCGGATGTTCAGCCAAAGTTGCGCTCTTTGGCCATGATTTCAACGAACTGGTCGGTGAGGGCCGTGAACTCGTCGGCCGAGGTGGGGGCAGGCGCCAGTTTGGGCTCGTCGGGCCGCGCGTGTACAGGGCGCGAGCGCACGAGCATGCAGCCCAGATCGCACACGCCGTAGTAGACCGGCACGGACTGGTGGCCCAGCCCGGCGATCTCGCGCTGCAGGTCGAAGGCCGTGATCGCGGCGTTCATGTAGATCGACACTTCGGTCATCGCCTGCTGGTAGTCGGGATGTTTGTGGATGCCGTGTCCGAAATGCCGGTCGAACGAATTGGCCGACCCGCGCACGGCGATCATGATGCGGTCGACCAGCGAGCGCAGCGCGTGCGTGAAGGCGATGTCGGCGTAGTCCTCGGGACTGAGATAGGCATTGGCGGCCGCGGTCACGGCGCCACAGCCCGTGTGACCCATCACGACCACGGCCTTGAGGCTGTTGCCCAGGTTGCGCACGGCGTAGTCGAAACTGCCCACGCACTCGGTGCCCAGCACGTTGCCGGCAATACGGACGACGAACAGGTCGTTAAAGCTTTGGTCGAAGACCGACTCGATCGGCACCCGAGCGTCGGAACAGCCGAGCACCAGCGCGAAAGGCGTCTGGTCGTTGGGCTGGCCGGGCTGGAAGGGCAGGCCCATCGACAGCAAGTCGATCGGCACGACGTTTTCCGTTTCGGCCACGGCCGAAGGCTCGTCGAACATGGCGCGCTGCATCCGGTCGACCAGCGCGACCAGGCGACGATTGCCGGCCAGCAGGTGATCGATGGCTTGCTGGGCGGTTTGTGGCCGGCGGACCTGCAAGGGCCGAAACGGGTCGTAGCGGTAAATCAGATCCACAATCTGCGTCCTCCGGCAAGAGCAAGGCGAGTTGCGTGCGATTCGATTGGCGTCCCAGCATAGCGGGTCGCCCGATTCGTGGGAGTGCAAATCCGCCGCGAATCTTCGATTGGCCGATCGCCCTTCCGGGCGACCGCAGCGCGGCCTGACCGGCTTGAAAGGCCGTGATGCATGATTCACAATGAAAACGCCCACCCAACCCAGCCAGCCGCTACCATCCTACAGCTAAGGGATTGCATGCACTCGACCACCTGGTTTCGCCTGCCGTTTGTCGCTTTGGCCCTGTTGGCAACACACCTGACGGCAGCGCACTTGGCGGCGGCCGCCGCCGCTGCCCCCACGTTGGAGCTCAAGCGGGGCGACCACATCGCCATCATTGGCAACACGTTGGCCGAGCGGATGCAGTATTACGGCCATTTGGAAAGCCTGCTGCACGATCGCTTTCCCAAGCACGAGCTGGTGGTGCGGAACCTGGGCTACTCGGGCGACGAGCTGACGCTGCGGCTTCGCTCGGCCGGCTTCGGCACGCCGGATGAACATCTGAAGTTCGTGGGGGCTGACGTCGTGTTGGCCTTCTTTGGTTACAACGAGTCGTACGCCGGTCCCGAGGGGCTGGCCAAGTTCAAGGAAGATCTCAAGGAACTGGTGCGCCATACGCTCGGGCAGAAGTACAACGGCAAAAGCGCGCCGCGGCTGGTGTTGTTCTCGCCGATTGCCCACGAGGACCTGCACGACCGCAATCTACCCGACGGCAAGGCCAACAATGCCCGGCTCAAGCTCTACACGGCCGCCATGGCCGAGGTGGCCCGCGAGCAAGGCGTGCAGTTCGTCGACCTGTTGGCCCCCAGCGCCGAGATTTACGGGGCCACGAAACAACCGCTGACCATCAACGGCGTGCACCTGAACGAGACGGGCGACCGGCTGCTAGCCATCGAAATCGACCGCGCCCTGTTCGGTCCGCACGAGGGCAAGCTCGACGTGGCGCGGCTCGAAAAGCTGCGGCAAGCGGTGCTCGACAAGGACTTTACCTGGTTCGCCCGCTACCGCACGACCGACGGCTATTCGATCTTCGGCGGTCGGGCCGACTTGAAGTTCGTCAACGACCAAACCAACCGCGAGGTAATGCAGCGCGAGCTCGAAATTCTGAATGTCATGACGGCCAACCGCGACAAGCGGTTGTGGGCCCTCGCGCAGGGATCGGAATTGCCCGTCGACGACAGCAATACGCCCCCCTTCGTCGAAGTGATCACCAACAAGCCCGGCCCGCTGCCGGGCGGCAAGCACGTGTTTTTGCCTGGCGAGGAAACGATCTCGAAGATGACCGTCGGCAAGAACCTCAAGGTGCAGTTGTTCGCCTCGGAGGAAATGTTTCCCGAGATGGTGAACCCCGTTCAAATGGCCTTCGACACCAAGGGGCGGCTGTGGGTGGCGGCTTGGGAAAGCTATCCGCACTGGAAGCCGAAAGACGAGCTGAACGACATGTTGTTGATCCTCGAGGACACCAACGGCGACGGCAAGGCCGATAAGTGCATTCGCTTTGCCGAGCACTTGCACAACCCGACCGGCTTCGAGTTCTGGAACGGCGGCGTATTCGTGGCCACGGCCCCCGACTTGTTGTTTCTGCAAGATACCGACGGCGACGACAAGGCCGACCGCCGGCAGCGGATGCTGACGGGCCTCGATTCGGCCGACACGCACCACGGCTCCAATAGCTTCGCGCTCGATCCGGGCGGGGCGCTCTACTTCCAAGAGGGCACATTCCATCACTCGCAGGTCGAAACGCCCTACGGCCCTCCGGTGCGATTGGCCAACGCTGGCGTGTTTCGCTATGAGCCGCGCACGCAGAAGTTCGACGTCTACGTGTCGTACGGCTTTGCTAACCCGCACGGCCACGCCTATGACTATTGGGGCCAGGACATCGTCGTGGACGGTACCGGCGCCGTGCCGTATCACGCGGCGTTGTTCTCCGGTCACATCGACTTTCCGCAAAAGCATGCCACGCCGCCGGTGGTCTACAAGCCGCGCACGCGGCCCTGCTCGGGCATCGAGTATTTGTCGAGCCGGCACTTCCCCGACGACATGCAGGGCAACCTGTTGGTGGCCAACGTCATCGGGTTCCAGGGCATTTTGCAGTACAAGGTCGTTGACCGGGGCGCCAGCTTCGCGGCGACCGAAGTGGAGCCGATTCTGTTCTCGAGCGATCCCAACTTCCGGCCGACCGACATGGAGATCGGGCCCGACGGGGCGCTGTATTTTGCCGACTGGCAGAATCCGATCATCGGTCACATGCAGCACAACTTGCGCGACCCCAGCCGCGACCGCACGCACGGCCGCGTGTATCGGGTGACCTACGAGGGGCGCCCCCTCTCGCATTCGCCGGCCATTGCCGGCGAGCCGGTCGAGAAGCTGCTCGAATTGCTCAAGCATGCCGAAGCCCGCGTGCGTTTCCGCGTTAAGATTGAGTTGAGTGGTCGCCAGAGCGACGAAGTGCTGGCGGCGCTCGATCGCTGGACGGCCAATCTGGATAAGAACGATCCGGCTTACGAGCACCATCTGCTTGAGTCGTTGTGGGTGGCGCAGCATCATAATGTCGTCAAGCCCGACCTGCTCGAGCGGATGCTCACCTCGGGCGATTTTCACGCTCGCGCTGCGGCGGTCCGAGTGCTCTGCTATCAGCGCGATCGTGTGCCAAATGCCCTGTCGCTGCTGCGACGCGCGGCCGACGACGCGCACCCTCGCGTGCGGCTCGAAGCCGTGCGGGCGGCCAGCTTCTTCACCGAGCCCGAGGCGGTCGAGGTCGTGGTGATCTCGGACCAGCACCCCAACGACGAGTATCTGACCTATCTCCGCGGCGAAACGCTCAAGGCACTCCAGCCCTACTGGAAGAAGGCACTGGCCGACGGCGCGACCGTGGCGATGACGACCGACGCCGGGCGGCACTACTGGCTGCAGGGCATTTCGAACGATCAGTTACTTAAGCTGCCGCGCGACCGGGCCGTGTGCCTGGAAGCGCTGCGCCGGCCGGGCATCCTCGACGACGACCGCCGGGCGGCAATTCAAAAGCTGGCCGAACTCGACCAGAAGCCCGAGCTGGCGGTGATCATAGGCACGATTCAAGCTCTGGATGCTGCCGACGCCCAAGTCGATCCCAGCGTGCTGTTCGACCTGGTGCGGCAATTGACCGGCCGCCGCGCTGCCGAGTTGGCCAGCGCGCGCGCTGAACTGGAAAGGCTGGCCACGTCGGCCAGGCAGCCCATTCTGCGGCAGATTGGCTACGTGTCGCTGATGGGCGTCGATGGCTCGGCCGATAAGGCTTGGATGCTGGCCAATGGCTCGGCCAAATCGCTGACCGATTTTGTCGACGCGCTGCCACTCGTGGGTGATGCCAGCTTGCGGGCGAGCCTCTACGACCGCATTGCTCCCCTGGTCGACGCTTTGCCGAAGGCGCTGGCCACGTCAGCTCCCAGCCCCTTGATGGGGCGTTACGTTCGCATCGAACTACCGCGCAAGGGCACCCTGACGCTCGCCGAAGTGGAGGTCGTCAGCGGTGGCACAAACGTGGCCCGCCAGGGCAAGGCCTCGCAAAAGAACACCTCGAACGGCGGCGAGGCCAGCCGCGCCATCGACGGCAAGACCAACGGCGACTTTGGCTCGGGCACGCAGACCCATACGGAAGAGAACACGGCCAACCCCTGGTGGGAAGTCGACCTGGGGCGTGAGCTGCCGATCGAATCGGTCACGGTCTTTAACCGCACCGAAGGGTATCTTGGCAAGCGCCTCGACGGCTTTACCTTGCGAGTACTCGACGGCAATCGCAAGGAAGTCTTCAAGCGCGATGCGATCGAGGCGCCGCAAACGAGCACGACACTGGCCGTCAGCGAACCGGATCCCGCGGCCATCGTGCGCAAGGCCGCGATGCTGGCTTTGACCTCGGTGCGCGGGCAAGAGCCGCGCACGTTCGAGACGCTGTCGCGCTACGTCAACGACGATTACTACCGCGCGGCCGCCTTGCGGGCGCTCAAGCACTTGGCGCCATCCACCTGGCCAAAGGACCATGCTCGGCCGCTGCTCGGCGGCATCATGGCCTACCTGGCCAAACTGCCGACCCAGCAACGCACCAGTCCCGAGGCTCTCGACGCGATGGAATTCGCCGAGCGGCTGGCCGGTTTGCTGCCGGCCGCCGAGGCCAAGCAGGCCCGCGCTCAACTGGGCGAGCTGGGCGTGCGCGTCGTGCGCGTGGGCACGCTGTTCGAGCGCATGAGTTACGATCAGGATACGATCGCCGTGCGGGCCGGCAAGCCGGTGGAGTTCGTGTTCGAAAACTCGGACCTGATGCCGCACAACTTCGTGATCGTGCAGCCGGGCGCGCTCGAGGAAGTGGGCATGGCGGCCGAAGCAAGCGCCCAGCAACCGGGGGCGGCCGAGCGCAACTTCGTGCCCCCGTCGAGCAAGATTCTGCTGGCCAGCACGCTCTTGCAGCCGCGGGCCGTTGAGAAGCTGAGCTTCACGGCCCCGAGCGAGCCGGGCATCTATCCCTACGTGTGTACGTATCCGGGGCACTGGCGGCGGATGTACGGCGCGCTGTTCGTGGTGGCCGACCTCGATGCTTACCTCGACAACCCCGAGAGCTACCTGGCAGCGCATCCGCTGGAGGTGAAAGACGCTCTGTTAAAGGATCGGCGTCCGCGCACCGAGTGGAAGCTGGACGACCTGGCCGCGGGCGTGGGCGGTTTGTCGAGTGGGCGTTCGTTCGGCAACGGCAAACAGATGTTCCAGGTCGCCAACTGCGTGGCGTGCCACAAGCTCGATGGCGCCGGCACGGCCATCGGTCCGGACCTGGCCCAGCTCGACGCGAAGTTCCAGCCGCTCGACATTCTCAAGGAGCTGCTCGAACCGTCGGCGCGGATCAACGAGAAGTTTCAGACTTACACGTTTGAGCTCGATTCGGGTAAGGTCGTCACCGGGCTGATCCTGGAGGAAACCAAGGACGCCATCAAGGTGATCGAGAATCCGCTGGCCAAGGCCGACGCCGTCACGATCAAGCCTGCCGAGATCGAGGCGCGGCACAAGTCGCCCACGTCGATCATGCCCAAGGGCCTGCTCGACAAATTGTCGCGCGAAGAGATTCTGGACCTGGTCGCTTACGTGGCCGCGCGGGGCAACCGGCAGTCGCCGTTGTTCGCCGGAGGCCACGACCACGTGCGAGAGCCCGCCCTCGTCGGCCCGCAGCCGG
>CAZPED010000092.1:0-9535 GCA_964585335.1 uncultured Planctomycetaceae bacterium
CGTCGTACGCCGTTTGAAACGCCAGGGTGAGTTGCAGGTAGGGGCCGTGACCGGTCGCGTGCAGACACTCCTTGAGCACCAGGTGGCTGAGGAACAAGCCCAGATCGAACGGTGGGTCGCCGTAGTGGCCGGTTTCGAAATCGACCATCATCAGCCCCTGCTCGAAGACTAGCAGGTTCTTGGGGCTGAAGTCGGCGTGTACCAGCGTGCAGACATGAGCGTCGAGCGAGTCGATCAGCCGCTCGATTGCCGGGCGAATCGGCGGATGTGCGGCGGCCAGGGTGCGGTAGTACGGGTCGACGCGCAGCTCGTTGAACAGCGTGCGGTCTGCCAGCCGCTCGGCCAGCGCGGTGTTGCCCCACCCCTGGCCGTGCAACGTGGCCAGCAGCCGGCCGCATGCGGCGGCGATTGTCGGATCGGCCTGGCCGGCGAGCAGCTCGTTTTTCCAGACCAGATTCGGCCGTGGCGCCGCGCGCATCGCCAGCAAGTAGTTGGGCCGGTCCTCGAAGATGATTTCCGGTGTCCGTGCCGCGAGCGGTTCGTCGTTTGCCTTGGCGGCGCTGGCGAGCAATTCGGTGCAGCTGCGCAGCACGTCGGCCTCGCGCCAAATTCGCTCGACGCTCGAGTACCAAGGCTCCCTGGTCCGCAATTGGGCTCGGGCCTGTTTGACGACCAGGTCCGCACCCGGCACTGCGGGCCGTTCGACAAGCAGCACCATGTTCGAGACGCCGCCCGTCAGTTCGCGCACCCGCACCGGCTCGGCCGCGCCAATCCGCCCCGTCGAGCGCAAATAGTCCGCCACATTGGCTTCGTCGATCAACTGCATCCCGGCCAATATCGGCACCGACGGGTCGCCCGGTCAAGTCACTGCCGAGGCCAACTGGCGATGCGTGGCGCGAAGTGCTGCCGCCGGCGTGGGCGAGCCCTATTGCGGTTTGGCCGCCTCGGCTTCCTCGCGATCGATCAGCCCATCGCCGTTCGTGTCGAGCTTGCGGAACGTGGCCAGCGGGCCAATGAATTCCTGGGGGCTGACGTCGCCGTCGTTGTTGCGGTCGAACTTGCGGAACCAGAGCGGGCCGGCGGTGCTGGCTTGCGCCGTCGTGGGGCCATTCGAGCGGATCCGCAGCGGATCGGAGCGCTCGTCGAGTCCGCGGACCAGCTCGATGATCAGTTCCTGGGGAATCTCGTCGCCGGCCAGCAGTCCGTCGCCATTCTTATCGGCCACGGCCAGCACGTTGGCGGCCAAACGCAGTTCGCGAGCCGAAAGCAGCCCGTCGTCGTCCACGTCGAGCATCTTCCGCAGGTCCTGCCCGATCTCCGTGACTATGAGCGTGAAGCGGGTAGCGGCCGCTTCGTTCTGGCGGCCGACGAAGCTGCTCAGTTCGCCCTTGAACACCTTGCCGTCGCTATCGGCGTCCATGGCCGCGAAGATTGTCTTGCCGATGCCGCCCGACTGGGCCTCGGCCAGATCGATATAGCTGTTGCCGTCCCGGTCGTACGTGCGCATCTCGACGAAGTCGGTCTGTCGCGGGTCGCGATTATCGCGAGCCAGCTTGATGTGCGCGTCCCCCAGGTCGATCTCGTAGCCGCTTTGCAGACGCTGGCGCACGCTGATTGAATCGGCGGGCCGGGGCACGCGCTTGCGCCGGTCGGCCGCCGAAACCTGACCGTAGGACAGCGGCAGCTCGACGTCGGGGCTCAATGCGGCAAAAGCCTCTAGCTCGGCGACATCGAGGCGGCGATCGCCATTGCGGTCGAGCTGGGCCAAGGTGGCCGGCGGCAGCGAGATTTCCGCTCCCGGCGTTTCGGCGGCCAGCACGCCATCGCGGTTGTGGTCGAAGTGTACCAGCAAGCGCCGGCCGACCTGGTTGGCCGTCGTGCCGGGGCCAAGCAGCACGATCGCTCCTTCATCTCCCTTGAGCCCGCGGTCGGCCGCCTCGGGGTCGGCGGCGGCCGCGATGGCCTTGGGGTCGAGGATCAATTCGGCGGCCGAAATGGCGCCGTCGTCATTAAAGTCGCGCTCGCGCAGCTGTACCTCGGCGGCGGCCAGCTCGGCGGCCGAGAGCTGCTGATTACGATCCGTATCGAGCAACGGGAACAGCGCTAACGCCGAACCTTGGCCGATGGCCGCGCGGCGCTTCAGCACCAGGTTGGGCAGCAGCCGCGTGGCATGCGCCAACAGCCCCTCACGGTCGATCGTGCCATCCGTCAAATGCGGCGCCAGATCGTCGGCCGGCGGCTCGCTGAGGCTGCCGTGCATTTCGTGCAGCACCGCGGCGGCTTGCTGCGCGGTCAGGCGTCCGTCATGGTCGCGATCCTCCGCGTCGAACAATTCATTCAAGCGGGCCAGCCAGGCCTGGCGAAACGGTTTGCCGTCGAGCGAAATGCGCAGCCGCAGCACGACAGGCCGCAAGGGGCCCAAGAACAACACGTCCTGCACGTCGGCTCCGTCTGCCGCGGGCGCTGCCGCTAGCGCGGGCGTTGCCGCAAACGCCAGCAGCATCAGGGCGCAACCAGCCCGCGCGGTCATGCCAGGAGCTCCTCGATCGGCTTGGCGGCCGGATCGACCAGGCGGATGGGGCGGCCGACGTTGGAAATGTTCTGCGCCGTCGGATCGATTCCCAAAGCCCGAAACACCGTGGCCAGCAGGTCGGGCACCGACACCGGGCGATCTTCCACCGTCATGCCGTCTTTGCTGGTGCGGCCCACGACCGCACCGCCGCGTATGCCGCCGCCGGCCAGCACCGTGCTCCAGGCATTCGGGTAGTGGTCGCGGCCGGTGTTGTTGTTGATCTTGGGGGTCCGGCCGAATTCGCCCATCCAGACGATCAGCGTCAAGTCGAGCAGGCCACGGGCTTTGAGTTCGCCCATCAACGTGGCCCAGGCCGGGTCGAGCGTACCGCTGAGTTGTTTAACGCCGTCGAAGTTATTCGCGTGGGTGTCCCAGCCGATGCCATCCAGGCCTCCTAGCGTCACCTCGACAAATGGCACGCCCCGTTCGACCAGCCGCCGCGCGAGCAGGCAGCCCTGGCCAAAACGGGTACGGCCGTAGGCATCGCGCACGTCGGCCGGCTCGTCGTCCAGATCGAACGCTTTGGCCGCCGAGCTGCGCATCAACCGCACGGCTTTGTCGTAGGCCGTTTGATGGCCCAGCGCCGGCGGACCGGAATGCGTGCTGACGAAGCGGCCGTTGAGCGAGCCCAACAGCCCCAGCCGGGCGCCGACGGTTTCGCTGGTTACTTCCCGCGGCGTGCTCAGATCGG
This sequence comes from uncultured Planctomycetaceae bacterium, assembly GCA_964585335.1. Classification (GTDB taxonomy): domain Bacteria; phylum Planctomycetota; class Planctomycetia; order Pirellulales; family PALSA-1355; genus CAZPED01. The sequence continues at coordinate 3,264 of CAZPED010000092.1, forward strand.
CGACGGTCAGGTCGTCGCCGCGGTCGGTGGCCTGGTCTTGCCCAGCGGCCGGGCGGCTTTCGCCCACCAGCAGCGGCGCATACTGCGAACCGAGAAAGCCGGGGCTGAACGCGGCCGGGTTGAAGTTCCGCAACGGCGAAATGCTCACGAAGTTAGGCAGTTCGGCCACCGGGTTACCCAGTTGCTTGGCCACGAGCGAACCCAGCGTCGGGTAGCGCACCGGCGGTTGCGGCAAGTAACCGTTGCGCAGCAGATAAGTGGCCCGGCCATGGTCGCCTTCCTTGGTGCTCATCGAACGCACCAGCGCCAAGTGCTCGGCCGCGGCCGCCAGCTTGGGCAGGTGCTCCGAGATGCGCAGGCCAGGGACGCTCGTGGCGATCTCCTTGAAGCTGCCGCCGTTCTCGTGCCCGGGCTTCAGGTCGAAGGTGTCCATCTGGCTGGGCCCGCCGTTCATCCACAGCAATATGCAGGCCCGTTTGCGCGGGGTGACCGTTTCGCTTTCGCCCGCCAGGGCCGCCAGGCTGGGCAAGGCCGACGCGCCGACCAAGCCGGCCCACGACCAGCGGAGAAGCTCGCGACGCGTCAACTGGTTTTCATCCCGCGATCGGCGATTCATGACTCGCATCCTGATGGCTGGGTGATTGATGCTTCAATACGCCCGAGATCCGCACTTGCCGCAATGCCTAATGATTGAGCGCGAACTCGGCGCTGTTGAGCAGGGCCCAAAACACGTCGGCCAGCGCCTGGCGGGCATCCTTGCTGGCGCCGCCGCTTTCGACGTACGTGACCGTCTCGGCGACTTCCTCGTCGCTGGGCTTGCGCGACAACGTGGCTAGAAACAGCGCTTCGACCCGCTCGCGATGGCTCAAAAACGGCGCGTCGGCCACGGCCGCCAGCGTCTCGCTCTTTTCCAGGTCCGTGGCATCGCTGACCAGTTTGCCGTTCATCAGCGCGAGCGCCTGCAAGATTGACGTCTCGGCTTCGGTGCGCGGCACGCTCTGGTCGGCAAACCGGCTGCGGAACTCGGCCGCCGCGCTGGTCAGGTCCGGCAACACCACGCCGCGCTGCGCCTGCCGCCGCGGCTCCCGAAAGCCCGTGGCCTGTACGATGCTGGCGAATAGCTGATCGGCCGTCATCCGTCGCAAAGGCATGCGGGCAAACCGGGCCAGGTCTTCGTCGCCCACCGCCGTGGCGCGGCTCGACAGCTGATAAGCTCGCGTGGCCGTGATGGCCCGGATCAGGTAGTTCAAGTCGCACTGATGCAAGGTGAACTGAGTGGCCAGTTCGTCGAACAGCTCGGGATGCGACGGCGGATTAGCCTTGTCCAGGTCATCGACCGGGTTGACCAGGCCGCGCCCCAGGAAGTGCTCCCAGAGGCGATTCACTGTGGCCCGGGCAAAGTAAGGATTGTCGGCACCTGTGACCCAGCGGCTGAGCAACTCGCGCTTGCTGGCACCGCCGGCCCAGTCGGGTTCAGTGCCGTCGAGAAACGCGGGTTCAACGACCATTTGAGTTTCTGGAATCAGAATCGCGTTGCTGCTCCCCGAGGGGGGCTTTTTCGGAGCGGCGCCCGGCGCGGGATCGAAAAAGGCCACCAGCGACCAGAACTCCTTGCGGGTCCACTGCGCGAACGGGTGATCGTGACACTGGGCGCACTGCACTTGCACTCCCAGGAAAATGCGGCTGGCGCTGGCAGCAATCTGCTCGGGCTTGAGCTCATTGGCCTGGAAGAAGGCCGAGGGGCTCGGCAGGTTCGAACGCTGCATCGCCGCGGCATTGTTCTGCGGCGCTTCGACGGTCGAAGTGAGCAACTCGCTCACGAACCGGTCGTAGGGCATGTTGATGGCGAACCGCAGCCGCAGCCAGGTCTCGAACTGGGGCGTATTGATGCGGGCCTCGATGTTTTCGGCCGCGCCGGCCAGCATCAAACTGCGCCAGGTATTGGCAAAGTGCTGGGCATGCGCGCCGCGCCGCAGCATGTTTTCGACCGCCAGGCGTCGCTTGTCGGGCGAGGCGTCCTCAAGAAACGCTTGCAACTCGTGGACCGAAGGAATCTTGCCGACGACGTCGAGCGACAAGCGGCGCAGATACTCGGCATCGTCGGCCAGCGGGGCGGGCTCAACCTGGTCGCGCTGCCAGGCTTGCTCCAACTGGCGATCGACAAACGTAGCCAGTTCCGCCGCATCCAGCACGCGGCGCTGAGGCGATGGGGGCGGGGTGCAGGCGGCCGGCTCAGCGGCCGTGGCCGACCGCACGAGCCCCTGGTTCAAAAACACTCCGAGCGAACCCGCCAGCGCACACGCCAAGACACATCGCCGCCAGACCATCGTGCTACCTCGCAGAGATCGTGCCGGGATGGGAAGAAATGAGAGATCATCCCCCGAGCCTGGATCTTAGCACCTCGCCCTGGGTTTGCCAAATATTTCTGTGGTGGGGGAAGGTTTTGTTTTGCAATTTAGTTTTGGCCCGGTTCTAATCGGCCTTACGGAGCATTTCGGGCGGTTCAGCCCCAAAATCGGAAACGCGTGGTCGGAGCGGAGGTTGTCCCGTGATCTGGCTGTCACCGCGATGCGTCTGTCGCGTGGTCTTGATGTTCGCTTGGGCAGTGGTGGTGTCTGAGCCCACCCTGTTGCTAGCGCAAGCAAGGATCGGTCTGGCCACGTTTATCAGTCGCGGCGAAAAGCCGGCTGCCTCGTTCTCGCTCCCTACCCAGCCAACCGACGTGCGGGATTCGATCGACGAATTCCAGCGGATGGTCGAGCACGAGCAGTGGGAAAAGGCCTTCAAGTCGCTCGAAGCCATTGCCGCCAAGAACTCGGCCGGCTTCATCGACCGGGGCGACGGCGTGCTGGTGCCCGGCCGCTCCGTAGTGCGTCAGTTGCTCGTGGCGTTGCCGGCTGCCGGCAAGAGCGCCTACCGGCTGTTTTACGATCCTCAGGCCGCCACGTTGTGGGATGGCGCCAAGGACCAGCGCGAGCAAGCCAATCTGTCGACGATTGTCGTCAATCACCTGATCAGTTCATTTGGCGATCGGGCGGCCGACCGGCTGGGCGACTTGTACTACGAACAGGGCAACTACGACGAGGCCGCCGGCGCCTGGCGGACCTTGCTCAACTACTGCCGTGACAGCAAGATTCCCCGCGCGCAAACGTTGGCCAAGTTGGCCACGGCGGCGGCCCGCGCCGGCCGCGGCGCCGAGTTTCGCGACGCGCGGCAACAACTGTTCGACGACCATTCCGGTGAGTCGGTGACCATTGCCGGCAAGCAACTGCCCGTGGCTGAATACCTGGAGCTGGTTGGCCATTCGGTAAAGGCCGATGCCGCCGTGGCCGACAATCAATTGCCCGACGACCTCGAACTGCCCACCTCGAACGACTTGCTCTGGCAGTTCAGCTTTCTCAGCAAGGTCGATCCGCAGAACCCGCAGCAGCAGCCGTTCCAGATCATCGACAACTACGGCCGGCAGCGCGGCAACGACTTCAATATTCCCACGGCGATCGACGGCCAACGGGTATACGTGAACGCGCTGGGCATCGAAATGGCTTTTGACCTCGCGACCGGCAAGCTCGCGTGGCGCAGTGGCAAGCTGTATGCGCTGCAACAGCAGCAGAATCGGCAGATCGCGCCGGAGCTGTTCGGCATGCAGGTCCACCGCGATCGGCTGTACTCGGTGACGCGCGAATTGCAGCAGAACAATTCGCCCGCCACGGGCTTTGGACTGGTGGCCCGCGATGTGGCCACGGGCAAAGAACTTTACAACACCCGCCGCACGCTGAGCTCGTGGAGCATTTGGGGGCAGCCGCTGTTCCTCGGCGACGTGATTTACGTGGGCGGCACGCGGACGAACCAGGCCCGGGAACTGTCACTGCTGGCAATCAACGCCAAGGACGGCAAGCTGATCAAGAATACGGCGCTGGGCAACTACGCGGTCGACCACAACCAGGTTTACGGCGAGCGGCTTTCCGAACCCACGTTGTTGCTGCATGGCGACCGGATGTTCGTCGATACCAACGCCGGGGCCGTGGTGTGCCTGCAGCCGCAGTCGGGCAACGTCGAGTGGGGATTTCTGTACGAGTCTCCGGCACCGTCAACCGGTTACAACTACTACAACTATCAGCCCACGATTGCCGCGCCGCGGCGGCCGCTGGTGGGCGGCGGCTTGCTGTTTGCCAAGGGCATGCGTTCCAGCCGGCTGGTGGGCGTCGACCCCGAGGGGCCCACGCTGGCCTGGAACCGGCCAATCGACAAGACCGCCGTGCTAGTTGGCATCGACGACGAGCGGATTTATACCGGCGGCGAGGAACTTTCGGCCTATAGCCTGAAGAACCAGGAGCTGCTCTGGTCGACGCCGTTGCCGCGGTCGGCCGGTTGGAGCATGCCGTTGCTGACGCGCAATCGACTGTATCAATTCACGTCCCGCGGCGTGTGCGAAGTCGATAAGCGGACCGGCAACGTGCTGAAGATCTTTCGCGGGGTCGATCTGGACGCTTTCGGCGGCGCGCTGCTGGTGACCCCTAAGGCGCTGGTCACGGTTTCGAATTTGAACGTCACTGCGTACCCGTTGGCTGGCCAGGCGGCAGTGCCTTGAGCGGCCAACATTTCTTCTGGCGGACCGAACCACACAGATAGCAAGTTCGTATGGACGCGCGGCCCCGACGCTCGCGTCCCCATTGCAAGGAAATGACGTCATGAGACGCTGCATCACTGACTTGGCGCTCGGCTTAGTATTGGCATTGGGCAGCGCAGGGGCGGAAGCTGCCCGGGGGCAAGCGACGGCGGCCAACGACGGCATTTCCGTTCACGGCGTCGGCGAGCAGATTGCCAAGCCCAACCTGGTCGAAATCGACCTGTTCGTCGCCGGCAAGGCCGAATTGACCGGCGATGCGCTCGTGAAGTTTCGCGACGCTAAGAAGCGGCTGCTCGAAGCCATCGGCAAATTGAATCTGCCGAACCTGACGACCGCCGAGCGCGCGCTAACGGTGACGGCCGGGACGCCGCTGGATCAGCAACAGCGGATCATTAATGGCATGCCCCAGCTGCCCGTGAAAACGCAGATCGAGGTCACCAGCACCATTCGCCGTCAGCTCAAGGACGTGAGCGAGGTGCCCACCGCCGCCGATAAGTCGGTCAGCCAGCGAACGAGGTACACGGCGCAGGACGCAGGCGTGACCGTCGGTCCCAGCCCGGCCGAAGTGATGCGCAACGCCCGCTATGGCAACTACATGACCAACACCTCGGCGGTGCGGTTCGTGGTTACCGACATCGAGGCGATTCGCGAAAAAGCCTACGAGCAGGCCGTGGCCGATGCCCGCAGCCGGGCCGGCCGGCTGGCCAAGCTGAATCACGTGCAACTGGGGTCTGCCCAGGGCGTGCAAGAGCTGCAAGTCGCCGGCGATGCTCACGGCTCGAACACGACCGTCAACGCCTACGTCTATTACGGCATGGGCCAGCAGTCCACCGCGCCCGAGGAAATCGGCGATCCGCGGATCGTCTCGTCCACGGCCTCGGGCATTCCCGTGCAGGTCAAGCTGCTGGTGCGGTTTGGCATTCGGCCCAACGAACCGGCCACGGCGCAGAACTAGACTCCTCTCACGTTCCCTTCGTGGTGATGCCATGCGCGAACTGGCGACACAATGGACTGGCTGGCTGAGCGCCTCGCTGGCGGCGTGCCTGCTCGTCGCCTTGGGCGGCGCGTGGGCCGGCGGCGAAGAGGTGATGCCCAAGCACATCAACGAGGCCACGCTCAAAGCAGTGCGCGCCGGGCTCGACTTTCTGGCCCGTTCGCAAAACACCGACGGCAGTTGGACCAACGACGAAGGGGGGCGCGCCTATCCCGTGGCGATTACGGGACTGGCCGGCACGGCCTTACTGGCCAACGGCAATACGCCCACCCGCGGCCGCTACGCGCCGCAAGTCGAGCGGGCGCTCGACTACCTGCTGAACTGCTCCACGTCGACCGGCCTGATCACCGGTCCCTCGGCCGATAACGGTCAGCCGATGCACGGGCACGGCTTCGCGCTGATGTTCCTGGCCTGCGTCTACGGCACTGAAACCAAGCCCGCGGTGCGCGACCGCACCAAAATCGTGATCGACAAAGCCGTCAAGCTCACGGCCGAAGGGCAAAGCGGCGACGGCGGCTGGACCTATACGCCGGGCTCGGGCGATGAAGGCTCGGTGACCGTGACACAAGTGCAGGCCTTGCGGGCCGCCCACAACGCAGGGCTGGCCGTGCCGCGCGGCACGATTGCCCAGGCGGTACAGTACATCGAGCG
>CAZPED010000093.1:0-9501 GCA_964585335.1 uncultured Planctomycetaceae bacterium
GCGATCGCTACTTGCCTGGCTTGCGGTCGTGGGTCGGCTTCCGGCAAACGGGCGTCGAAGTGCGCCGCGGCGAACGTTACGACGGCCGCCCTCGCGTCTCGCTGCGCGGCCTATGGCGGCTGGCCAAGACGGCCATCTTTTCGTTCTCGACGTTTCCGCTGGCCGTGTTTTCCGTCATTGGCTATTCGGCGCTGCTGGTGTTTGTCGCGCTCAGCATCTTCTCGCTGTTCTGCCGGCTGTTTACCGACCTGGCGGTGCCCGGGTGGACCTCGGAGGTGCTCGTGGCCAGTTTCTTCGGGGCCGTGAATGCCCTGGGAATCAGCATCCTCGGCGAGTACGTGGTGCGCATTTACGACCAGGTGCGCGGGCGACCGCTGTACTTAATTGATCGGACTGTGAACGTGCGCGACGAGACCACCGGCAATGCCCTGTCCAGCGACGCGGCTTACTCGGCGCTGCTGGTCGAATCGGCCGAATTGGCGCAGCTGGCGATGAGTGCGACGGGCGAGAGTGTGCAGGCTGACTAGATCTCGGTGGTCAGCCGGTGGGCTGCGTGTGCCCCAGGACGCCGCGCGATGGCCATGCTGCCCGGACTGCGGCTTGCAACACGCTGGGCAGTCGCGCCACGGCCAGGCACAGCAGCGGCGCGATTTGCGAGCCCCAGTACTGGTTGAAGTCGTTGCCGACGATGCTGAACGCGACGGCGTAGGCGGCAATGGTCAGACCGACTCGCTGCCCGGCGGGCGAGTTCCAGGTGGCCGCGCTAGCCAGTGCGCAGGCCAGGTAGATCGCCGTGATCCACTGGGGCAGCAGCAGCAAATAGGCATTCATCTGCGCCGTCGAGATCAAGAAGCCGGGCCCGCCGAACTGCAGCCAGTGCCCGACGTCGGCCTTGGGGGCGCCGGCCAAGTGGGGCAGCACGGCGCTCAGGTGTACCGCGTAAAAGGCGGCATAAGCGACCAGGCCCCAGCACCACCGCGCCAGTTCGCGCCATTGCCGGCCGTGCAGGGCCAGGGCCAGGCAAACCAGGCAATAGGGGGCCGCGAGCTCGCGAAAGAAGAGCGCGGCGACGCCGGCCGTGACGGCCCAGCCGCGGCGATTCGTGGCGTACAATGCCGCGGAAAGCGCCACCAGCACGCCCGACCACAGCTCGGACATCAGCATCAGGTCGCCCAACAAGCAGGGTAGCAAGGCCCCGGTGAGCAGCAGCCCACCCAGCATGGCTTGCTTGGGGCCGGCTTCATCGGCGAGCCACGCCAGGCTTAACAGCATCAACAGCATGCCAAGCGCGCCGAGTATTGCATTGCCGAAGCCGTCGGCCGGCAGCCTGGCCACCAGCCAGACCGGCAATGGCGTGCGCCAATTGAAGACGCTGTGCGTGGGATAGCCTCGCTCGGGCAGCTCGGCGGCCGCGGCGTCGTAGTAGCTTGCTCCCGCGCGAATGCGGTCGACTTCAGCCTGGTAGAGGGCCACGTCGCCGGGGCCGCGGTCGGGGGCATCGGCAAAACCGCTTCGCAACGGCGAGAACGTCACCGCTACCAACAGTGTCGCTCCGGCCGCGAACAGGGCCAGAAACACGCGGGCATGGACGCGCGACAGCGGGCAAAGGGGAACAACGGCGGGACTGTGCATAATCGACGGCGGCGCGGCGGGCAGGGGGCCGGAATCTCGAGGCTCTCAAGCCTAGCTTTCGGCACTGCCGATCGTGCGCAGCAGCTTCTCGCGCCGGCCCGCCCTCAGTTCGAAGAGTTGCGGCGCCGGTTGTAGCGAACGCACCGGCTGCGCACGGGTACAGCGAGAGTATCGGCAGCCCTTTGGCGCGCCGATCTGGTTCACACGCTTTCGGTCTCGACCTTGTCGCGGAACGCGAAGGCGAAGATGAACGTCACGACCGCGGCGGCCGCTGCCGGCACCAGCCAGAAGTCGAGCCAGTTGTGCTTGCCGTCAACGGTGAAGTGGTCCGACGTTTTTCCGGCGAGCCACGTGCCGATGAAACCGCCCACGCCCAGCGTTACCAGCGTGATCAAGCCCTGGGCCGAGGCGCGAATGCCCTCGGGTGCCTTCTTGTCGACGTAGATGTAGCCGGTGACGAAGAAAAAGTCGTAGCAGATGCCGTGCAGGGCAATGCCGATGTAGAGCATCCACATGCCGTCGCTGGCGTTGCCGTAGCCGAACAGCACGTAGCGCACTGCCCAGGCGATCATGCCGACCAGCAGCATGTACTTGACGCCCAGGCGGGCGAAAAACACGGGCATGACCAGCATGAAGAGGATTTCGGACATTTGGCCGATCGTCATCTTGCCGGCAGCGTTGCTGACGCCGATGTCGTTGAGGAACTGGTTCGTAAAGCCGTAGTAGAACTGCAGCGGAATGCAGATCAGGAACGAGCCGATGACAAACACCACGAACGAGGGCTCGCGCATCAGGCTCAAGGCGTCCAGGCCCAGGATGTCGCGAACGGTCACTTTTTGACCGGCCTTGGGGGGCGGCGTGTGCGGCAAGGCCAGACAGTACAGCCCCAGCACGGCCGACGACACCGCGGCGATTTGCAGCGCCGTGCTCGACTTTTCGTACTGCAAGAAGCCAATCAGCAGGCCGGCGGCGATCCAGCCGATGGTGCCCAGCACCCGCACGCCGGGAAACTGCTTTTCCGGGCTCGACATGTGGCTGAACGCCAGCGAATTGGTCAGGGCCAGCGTGGGCATGTAGCAGGTGAAGTAGAGCAGCAGCAGCGTATAGAACAGCGGGAAATCGGTGACGGTCGAGACGGCGTACAGCAAGCCGGCCCCCACCAGGTGCAGGCCGGCCAGGATTCGCTGCGTGGCGAAGAACCGGTCGGCGATCATGCCCACCAGGAACGGCGCGATCATGGCCCCCAGGGCCGACGTGCCATAGGCCAGGCCGATGCGCTCGCCCGTGAAGTTGAGCGTGCCCAGGTAAGTGCCCAGGGTGACGAAGAACGCGCCCCAGGTGAAGTATTGCAGGAACATCATGATCGACAGCTTCGCCCGAATGCCCAAGTCCATCGGCATCACGCCGACTTCGCTGACCGGGGTCGTGATTTCGCTGCGCTGAGCGGGCTTCTTGGTGGGCGTCGACATGCGTTCGTGATCCTTACGGTCCGGGCGTGAGTGAAGCCGGGCGCATGCCGGCGGGGGCCGCGCCGCGAAGATCGCCATTCTAGTGGCCGCGGCGCGAAGAAAAAAGCACCTGCCAGGTAGGAATGCCGCCGGCAAACGCCGCGGGGTTCGGCGGGCCGCCGGTTCGGCGCGTTAGTGCTGCGGCAGGCTGCTGGCGTCGCGACGAAACACGGTCGCGCCTTCGACGATCGTTTCGAGCACTTTCAGGTCGGACAGGTCCTGCGGGTCAATCCTGAGCGGATTTGCCGAAAGAATCACCAAGTCGGCGCGCTTGCCCGCTTCGAGCGAGCCCTTGATCGCCTCCTCCGAGTTTTGCCAGGCGGCGTCGATCGTGATCGCCTTCAGGGCCTCGTAGGGCGTAATGCGCTGTTCGGGTCCCAGCACGGCGCCAGACCGAGTCACCCGGTTAACGGCCGACCAGACGGCCCGTAACGGATCGGGCGGCACGATCGGCGGATCGTTGTGTAGCGTGAATCGCATCGATCGCTTGATGGCCGATTGGGCGGGGCTGATGCGTGCCGCGCGCTCGGGGCCCAACACGCTGTCGCGATGCCAGTCGCCCCAAAAGTAAACGTGCGCGGGGAAGAACGAAGGCATGATCCGCAGCGCTTGCATCTTGTCCAGCTGATCTTCGCGAACTGTTTGCGCGTGGATCATGACAGTGCGGCGGTCGGCGGCGCCGAGCTTCGATTCGGCCTCGGCCACCGCGGCAATGAACTGGTCGGCCGCGGCGTCGCCATTGCAGTGGGCCAGCACCTGCCATTTGCGTTGCATGAACTTCAGCACCCAGTTGTCGGCCTCTTCGTCCGTCATGGCCGGAAAACCGGCATAGTTGAGCGGCTTGCCCGGCGGTGGCACCAGGTAGGGGTGCGTTAGCCAGGCCGTCTTGCCCTGCGGCGAACCGTCGAGCACTAGCTTCGCTCCGCCGATCTTCAGCCGCCCCAAAGGTTTTCCGATCGGCAGCGTCACGTCGATAATCCGTTCGGCGTCGTACCAGGCCGGGTAGGCAATGACGTCGAGCTTCAGGGCCTTTTCGCGCGCGGCGGCCATCAGCAAGTTCATGCCGGCAACACTGGTGGCGCCATCCTGGATCGTCGTGTGGCCGTAACTGGCATACAGGTCTTGCGCGGCGCCGAGCAACCGCAAACCCTCTTCGGTCGTCGGCGTGGGCAGCGCCGGCTGGACAAACTGAATCAATGCCGACTCTTGCAGCACGCCGTCGGGCGTCTGGCTGCCCGCCTCGCGACCAATCACGCCGCCAGGTGGGTTGGGCGTGGCGGCGGTGATGCCCATCTTTTCGAGCGCCAGCGAGTTGGCGACGCCCATGTGGCCGGAAATGTGCAACACGAAGATCGGATGCTCCCGCGAAACCGCGTCGAGATCGTGGCGGTTGGGCACGCGGTGCTCTTCGAGCAGCGATTCGTCGTAACCGGTGCCGAGCACCCACTTGTCACTTTCCACCGCGTGATTGGCGATATAGTCGGTCATCGTGCGCTGCAACTGGCCGATGTTGCGCACGGGGCCCGCGGGGGGCGAGGCCAGGTTGGCGGCCGCCAACGATTGGGCGACCATCGTCACGTGGCCGTGGGCATCGATCAGCCCGGGCAGCACGCAGCGCCCGGCCAGGTCGACCAGCCGGGTGCCTTCGCCCTTGGTGGCTAGCACCGTGCGATCGTCGCCGACGGCCACGATCTTGCCGTCCTTGATGGCGACGGCCGTCGCCGACGGCTGCGCCGGGTTCATCGTGACGACGTCGCCCGAGTAAAGTATCGTGTCGGCCGTCTCGGCGGCCGGCGCGATGGGCATCAGGGCCAACACCATCCACACGGTTTGTACGAAGGCCTTGCGCACGACGAGAGCTCCGCTGAATACGCCTTGGATTTCCGCCCGATCCGATATTCAGAATCTAGCTTACCGGCGGGCGATTTCCGCCAGAAGCGATTGGCCCGAGAATCGGCTACTGGGACGGCCCCGCCGGGCTAGCCGGAAGGGCCCCTAGCGCCTGCCGCAAGTTGGCCTGGGCGCCCGCGTGGGCCGGGTCGATCGACAGTGCCGCGCGAAACTGGGCTATCGCGCTCTCCAGTTGCCCCTGCTGCGCGAGAATGACGCCAAGCAGATTGTGAGCGCTGGCCGTCGGGTGTTTAGCGATCAGAACATCGAGTTGTCGCCGGGCCGCCGCGACGTCTCCCGCTTTGAACTGAGCCAGGGCCAGCGACTCGCGGTAGCGCGTTTCTTCCGGCGCCAGGTGCACCGCCTTGGCCAGCGGGCCCAGCGCCTCGCGAACCTGCTGGGCGTCGACGAGCAGCGAGCCCAGAGCGTGCTGCATTTCGGCCGAGTCGGGCTGGCGGCCGACGCCCTTGCGCAGTGCGGCCAGCGCCGCCGGCAAATCGCCCGTGGCGCGCAGGGCCACTGCCAGGTTGTAGGCAACCTGGGCATCGCCGCCGAGCTGAAGCGCCGCGCGGTAGTGAGCGATGGCCTGGGAGTAGTTGCCCTGCTGTGCCAACAGGTTGGCAAGGTACGTTTCAGCTTGCAGCCGGTCTTCGTCGGCCAGCGGTCCGGCCAGCGCGCTGCGGAACGACGCGGCCGCTTCGTCGACTCGGCCCAACGCTCCCAGGCAGATGCCGATGCTCGCGTGCAACTGGGCACGCTCGGGGAACAGTCGCAACGCTTCGCGGTACTGCTCGATCGCTTCGGCGTGGCGTTTCTGGCTGGCCAGCCAGGTGCCGAGGTGATCGTGGCCGGCCCAGGCCTGGGGATTGTTGGCGACGTTGTCGCGAATCAGCGTTTCGTTGTCGAAGTATGCGTACGTTTCGCGGTGCGCGACGATCAGCAACAAGGCGAGCACGACGGCCACGGCGCATTGGCCGGCTCGCAGGGAAAGGCCTTGCAGGCGTTGCAAGGCCATCGCCGCGCCGGCGCCGAACAGGGCCAACAGCGCCATGCTGGCGTGATACTGGTAATGATCGGCGACAAAGGAAAACAGGAACGGATAGACGTCGAAAAAACCGATCGCCGGCACGAGCACGCCGCCGAAGATCAGCACGGCCGCGAGCGGACCTCGCCCGATACGCTTCCTGGCCAGCCAGAGCGCAATTACCAGGGCGACTGCCGCGGCCGGATAGATATATTGCCACCAGGCGTGCGCGTCGATGCGCCAGCGCGGATAGGCAAACGTCAACGGATGCGGCCAGAGCAGCTTGCCCAGGTAGAACCAGACCGCGCGGCCGGCGATGAGCACCCGGTCGATCGGCGAGAAATTCCATTCAGGCCCCACGGCGCCGACGTGTTGCTTTTCCATCCAGATCGTTACGAGCGACAGCCCGAGACCGACGGCGAAGAAGGGGAGCAACCGCACGGCATCGCGCTTGTCGAAGCGGCCGCGCTTCCACCAGTAAAGCACCAACAACACGGCGGGGGTGCTCACGGTCACCGTTTTGCATCCCAGCGCCGCGACGTAGAGAACGAGCGACAGGGCGTAGAATCGCCACGGCGACGAAAGCGTGCGCTGCGATGCCTCTCCGGTCGTCTCCGGTGGAGAGAACCTGAGGTAGGCCAATAGCGCGCCCAGGGCGAACACGGCCGACATGACGTTCTTGCGCTCGCTGGCCCAGGCGACGCTTTCGACTTCGACCGGATGCACGGCAAACAGCGCAGCGCCGAGCCAGGCACCGGGCACTTCGAGGCGAACGAGCAGCCGCCACAGCAGCAACACCGCGGCGGCGTGCAGCAACAGGTTCACGGCGTGGTAGCCGCGCGGATCAAGTCCCCAGAGGTGATACTCGAGCCACAGCGAGGTGTGCACGACGGGATAGTACTGCGGCGTGGCGCCGAAGCGCAGCCAAATGTCGCGCAGGCCGGCCGGCGAAGCCAGCTTTTCGGTGCCGCGAATGTAGTACTCGTCGTCCGACACCAGGCCGTTGGAAAGCGTGGGCCAATAGACGGCAAAGACCAGAGCCACCAACAGCGCGCCAGCCAGCCAGGCGTGCTGCGACGCTAAGGGCGCTGGGCTCGTAGCCGGCAAGTTAACGGCGGATCTTGGCATGACGGGCGAGAGCGTACCGCCGGATAACGATGGTGCCGCGAGAACGCGGCTGGGCGCGACACATGCGAAGATACCTTGCCCCCGGATTGAGCGGCAACGCCGAAACCGCGCTCGGCCCCGAGGTGACCGTTACCAATCCCGGGGAAAAGAGCCGGTCCGCCGGTCAGCCAGCCCCCAGGTTTGCGGTCCACTCCGCTTGGGGGTATGATCGGACCGGCATTTCACCGGGCCGATTCTCCAAGGAGTTTTTGAATGATGCGGAGCTGCATTGCCGTATACGCCTGCACGTTGCTGATCGCGCTTGCGCAGCCAGCCACGGCCGGCATTCTGGACGGTCTGGCGGCCTATTATCCGCTCGACGGCGACGCCCTCGATCATAGCGGCAATGGCAACGACGGTCAGGTGTTTGGCGCCACGCCCGCCAGCGATCGATTTGGTTACTCGGCCAGCGCCTACCACTTCAATGGCGTGGAAGACTACGTGCGTACGCCGGACTCGCCCAGCTTGAACATCACGGGCGATCTGACCATCAGCGCCTGGATTCGCACCCCGGGCGCCGCATTTGGCCGCGTCATTTTCAGCAACATGCTGGAAGTCACTCCGCACGACGGCTACTCGCTGCGGACGTCCAACGACGGCTCGCTGCAATACATGGCCGGCGATCAAGTGCTACTCGGTCAAACGCTCGTAACTTCAGATAACTGGACGCACGTGGCCGTCGTGCAAACAGGCACGGAGGCGAGCATCTACGTCAACGGGGTGCTCGACATTGCCGGAACCGTGGGCGTGCCAACCTCCAGCGGCGTCGACCAAACCATCGGGGCGTCGTTCAGCCCGTTCTATTTCTGGAACGGCGATTTGGACGAAGTGCGGGTCTACGGCCGCGCGCTCAGCGTCGCCGAAGTCCAGCAGCTGTACGCGATACCCGAGCCTTCGGCGCTGGTGCTGGCCGCGCTGGGAATTGGGATCAGCCTGGTCGTGCCCGGCCGCCGCCGCGCTTCGTCGTCGTAGCGTGCTGGGGACCGGCGCAAGTTGCTGCCCGTCAGGTGGCCTGCGGCGATTCAGTACGCGCTCGCCGTATCGAGCTTTGTCACTTCATCGCGCGTGAGCACGATTTGGGCGGCTTTGGCCAGGTCGGCCAGCTGCGTAACGCTCGTGGCGCTGGCGATCGGCGCCGTGACGCTCGGCCGCTGCATCAGCCAGGCCAGGGCAATCACCGCCGACACGGTTTGACGGCCCGCGGCCACCTCGTCGAGCGCGGCGAGGATGCGAAAGCCGCGCTCGTTGAGATAGCGCTTGCCGATCATCGCGCCCCGGGCACTTTTGTTCAGATCGGCTTCACCGCGGTACTTGCCGCTCAAGAACCCGGCGGCCAGCGAGTAATAGCCAATCACGCCCACGCCGGCTTCGAGGCATAACGGCTCCAGGGCTTGCTCGAATCCCTGGCGGTCGTACAAGGTTTATTCCGGTTGCAGCGAAACGTAGGCCGGCAAGTTCTGGCTCTTGCTAACGGCCAGGGCCGCGGCGAGCCGGGGGGCATCGTAGTTCGAAGCGCCGATGGCCCGCACCTTGCCCTGCTTGATCAGCGTGTCGTAGGCCGAGAGCGTTTCTTCGAGCGGCGTGTCGGCGTCGTCCTTGTGCGATTGGTAGAGGTCGATGCGGTCGGTCTGCAGCCGCCGGAGCGAGTCGTCGGCCGAGCGCAGGATGTAGTCGCGCTTCAGGCCTTTCGAGCCGTCGCCCATCGGCAGGCCAACCTTGGTGGCCAGTAGCACCTTGTCGCGTTTGCCGGTCGCGCTCAGCCAATTGCCGATGATCGTCTCGGATTCGCCCCCCTGGTGGCCCGGCACCCAGGCCGAATACATGTTGGCGGTATCGATCAGGTTGAAGCCGTGGTCGACGAACGCGTCGAGCACCTCGCCCGACGTTTTTTCGTCGATCGTCCAGCCAAAGACATTGCCCCCCAGCGCCAACGGAGCGACCGAGAAACCCGACTTACCCAAAGGTTTTTGCTGCATGGCGTGGCTCGCTAAATGTAGAACAGCGGCAGGAAGGTGAGATTCCGGGCTGAGACGATACTTGCTTCCGCGAAAGTAGCAGGTTGCCCGTCGGCCGTCGAGCAGGCCGGTCGCTGAGCGAGCGTCCGAAACGCGAAAAGGCCCGGCAGCCAGCAGCCTCATTCCGTCAATATCGCTGGTCTGTTGAAATAGCTGCAATGCGCTTGGCAAGCTAATCCTGGGGCAGCGGCACTTTTCCTGTCCACCGTTGAAGGTGGAGCGGGATTTCTTGCACAGAGTAGCCAATCAGACGGAAGAGTTCGGA